>JBGPKK010000020.1:0-46043 GCA_041485905.1 Vicinamibacteria bacterium | reverse complement strand
ATAGTATGATAGGTGCATGAACAGGTTGAGCACAGTTAAGAAGGTTGCGGTTATCTCGGCGTTGGTTGAAGGCTGCTCGGTGCGCTCGACGGTGCGACTGACTGGCGTAGCCAAGGGAACGATTCTCCGCCTGCTGGCGAGCGTCGGAGCCGCCTGCGCGAAGTTTCAGGACGAAGCGATTCGCAATGTCAACGTTCGCCGCATCCAAGTGGATGAAATCTGGTCGTTCGTCGGCTGCAAGCAAAAGCAAGTGACGCCCGAGAAAGCCGCTGTCGGCAAGATCGGTGACGTCTGGACGTTCGTCGCGATTGACGCACAAACCAAACTCGTGCTGTCGTGGCTCGTCGGGCTGCGTGACGCTGGCTGCGCGACGGACTTTTTGCAGGACGTTGCGGGCCGCATCTCGAATCGGATTCAACTGACGACGGACGGCCACAAAATGTATCTCTCGGCGGTCGAAGATGCCTTCGGTGGCGACATCGATTATGCGATGCTTCATAAGGTTTACCGTTCGAATGCTGCAGACACGCGCTACAGCCCGGCGAAGTGCATCGGCTGCGTGCCGCAGGACGTGACGGGCGAGCCGGATGCAAAGCACATCAGCACGAGCTACGTCGAGCGGCAAAACCTCACCATGCGGATGAACATTCGCCGATTTACACGTTTGACGAATGCGTTCAGCAAGAAGGTTGAAAATCACGCCCACTCCGTCGCGCTGTTCTACATGCACTACAACTTTGCTCGCGTTCACCAGACATTGCGCGTCACGCCAGCGATGGAAGCTGGCATCGCGCAGCACGTCTGGTCAATTGAAGAAATCGTGGCGCTCACGGAACCTGCCTCTGTGAAGGTCGCGGCCTAGGAATGGGCCGCGATCACTTCCAATAGGCGGCTCAATCGCATTTCCATCAAGCCGATCAGCCAATTTCCATCCGGCCCATAGTTAGCGCCGGCCGCGGCGCGACCGATCTCAGAGTTGGTGAGGTCCATAACTTTGCTGATTTCTAGTGTTGTGCATCCGAGCCGGGCCATTGTTTCTTTGATTCTCGCGGACCACTCTGTTTCTCTTAGTAAGTAAACTCGGAGATTCTGCGGATTGGCCTCGAACTCATTCCTAATCGAGTGCAATCCCTCCGCTCTTAATTTCGTCAGCTCGTCAGCGATTGGCGTTTTCTTGACTGGCGACGATGGTTGCAAATGCTCGGAGATGTGTCTCACGGAACCGAAGCCATCCATGTGAGCCGCGTCTCGCAGATCGCTCTTCAGCAGCTCCAAGGCATCGCGTGCTATCGAAATTTCCGGCCGCGGCGCCGCATCTCTTATTTCAGGAATCTCTAATAGCCCGTTGAAGGCCCGCCAGAGACGGAAATGTAGCGAGATCGCATCGACCATCTGTTCAACGAGTTGATCAACTGGCGTTTTGATTTCTTCAGGTGCATCTTGCAGCGAACGGTTCGCGGCTACGTTGATCGCTCCATTCTTGTGCGCGCAATCCTCCAGTAAGTACTCGTATCCGCGCACCAACTCGCCAACTATCCGCTGGTTCGGTAGGTCACCAGCGCACTTGCGTAATGCGGCCTCGACGGCATCGTGACTTAGAATCAGGCGAGTCTGAACGAGAGATTGCACATGCCTCCGAATCTGTGATCGCAACGCTCGCTGTCTGCCTTCTTCTACGATGTCGACTTCCTTCTGTCCTGGTAGCCTGACGATTCGTAAACGCCTGAGGTTCGTGATGTACTGAGGGATACGGCTCCAACCACCGGTCAGCGAATAGCAAATCACGCCCAAAACCATGAGTCCCAAGCCAACACGCCAGTCTGAATTTGGGATGTGAACGAACTGGCCAACGATCTGCTCAACTCCGACCAATGGCAGAATCCATGTCAGATTGTCGAACAGTACTTTCAGCGGATTGCCGCTATGCGACTCGCCGGCCATGCCGTAGGCTCCTAAACCGTGCCGACGAACCCGAGGCAGGCTATTCGACATCTCGCCGCCTCTGCCGCCGACCGCAGTTCAGGCTACCACATGCTAAAGCGAATTGGCACAAAAGACGGCCGAGCAGGCCGAACTTGGCATGAAACCAATTTGACCCACTACCGCCTCTTGGGTTTATGTGATGTATTGTGATATCGTCTCTTCGTGCCAGAACGATCGCCGCGCTGACACTTCTGATCGCCTCGTCGACAGGATGTGCCACCGAGTCGTCCTCGCCGACAAGCGCAACGTATGTCACTACGGAAACGTTTGCGTTGCCTCCGGGCGCTCCTGCCGACGCCACCGCTCCACCAGGCACGACGCGGATCATTGTCACGACGGTCGACGCCGCCGCGCCAGGGGGACTCCGCGTTCCAGCCCCCGCTTTGAAACTGAACACTTGGTACGATCTCACCGCCTGGGTGTTCTGCCCACGTGGCCTGGAAGGATCGTTCGAATGGGAGTTCTTTTATCCGAGCGGAGGCCTTATTCACGGATATGGGGGATCGTTTAAGGCCGGCTATAACTCTCTCGTCATTGACACGCGGCGTTTTGACCGTGCCGGTTCGTACTCATTCCCGTTGGACATTATCCAGCACTTCGTGACGGTTACGACAAGACAGGTGACTCTAGTCGTCTCACCGTAACCGGCTGCGAACATCGAAGTACGGCCATCGGTTGGTTCAGCCACTGGGCTTCGGCGGACACGCACGCTCCGACAAAAGCTATTCCAATCCAAGTATGACCACGCATACTCCTGATTAAACCACAAGCGCGCACGGGCACTTCTTTGTGAGTCCGCTTTCGCAAGGTCCGGCTTCCGCCTTCGCCGCTGCGGCTTCGGCGGACAAGAAAGCCGGACACTACGTCCGACTCGTCCGATTCGTCATAAGGTTCACGGTCGTCTATTCGCCAGGATCTTCAGGAACGATCGGCTGCGAAGCTCCTCTACGGTCAAACCGCTCATCTCCACCGCCTCCTGCTCGCTGATGGCGCCGCAGTTCATCGCCCGCAGAAAGTAATTCAGCAATCCTTGTCCGGTCGCGGCATCGTCGAACACCCCGCCGGCGAGTGTGGCCTGCGCGGCCTTGTCCACGAAATTGCGCAGGCGCGCGGACGCCGCGTCGAGGCCTTCGAGAAAGAACCCGAACACCGCGGCATAGCGCGATGGCAACTGCGCGGGGTGTAGATCCCATCCCTGGTAGAAGCCCGTGATGAGCGAGTGGCGCACGTGCTCGGCGTGCAATCGCCAGGCGCGGTGCACGGCACGCATGTTCGCGTCGCGTTGGTCGGCTGTCAGGGACCGCTCAGGCGTCGCGCGATACGGCCCGACCGGCATGATGTTGGTTGCGCCATCCGACAGCCAGACGCCCGTACCCCCAAGCGCCACCTGCATCACGTGCTTCGCGAAGTCGCAGGCGGGATGCAGCATGTCCTGGTGGGCCGCCGTGATGTTGCATGCGGCCGTGTAGTCGTAGGTGCCGAAATGCGCGGCGACGATGCGTCCGCGGCCTTCCGCGACGAGCCGCGGCAGAGCGATCGTCCCATCCGGCGAGAAAATCGACTGGGTCGTCTCCACCATCAACTCGAAGCGCAGCGTGCCGTGGGGGATGTCCCGCCAGTACTCAAAAGCGTCGCAGGCCGACGCGAGCGCCGTCACCTGCTCGACTGCCGTGATTTTGGGAAGCGTGACGACGAAGTTCGGCGGCAGCGCGTCGCCGGTGGCGTCGAGGAGTGTGGTGAGAAACAGATCGAACGTCCGCAGGCTGCGCCGTTTGAGATCCTCGCCGAGCGGCTTGATGCGAATGCCGATGCCGGGCGGGAGCGTGCCGCCGGCCAGGGCCGCGGCCACCGCCTGGGCGGCCGCGCGGGCGAATCGATCTTCCTCGTCGTCTCCTCGGTTTCCGAAGCCGTCCTCGAAATCGATCCGAAAGTCTTCGACCGGCTCGCGCTGAAGCTTCGCCACCACACGGGGATAGATTCTGACGGCGAGATCCCGGTCGAAGTCGATCGCGGCGGCAAGCGTGCCGGCATCGGGCGCGTACTCCTGCAGCGTTCGGAGCGCGATCGCGCCGAGTTTCGGCGCCGCGTCGGCTGTGAAGAGATGTGCGCCGCCGTACACGGTGTGGACCGGCTGGCGCCGCGGCACCTCGCCAGGAAACTGCGCGGCGATCCGCCGATTCCCCTGATCGAGACTGTCGAGGAACACGCTGAGCGCCTGGTCGGGGATCGTCGTGTCAGCCATGGGCGGGAAGTATAATCCGCGCCTACCTGACATGCCGCTTGCGGTCGGTACACGGCTCGGCGCCTATTCTTGCGGGCGGGCGGCTCAGGCTGCTGACATGCGAAACGGGTGTCGCGGCTGTTCGTCGTAAAGGGCGCCAGTACTGATCGCTTGGAGCGGGCTGCCCGGAGCGTGAGCCATGAATGAACGACGACTTGCCGACGGCCGCGTCGAGTTGATCGACACGACGCGAGTCGAAGCCAGCGCGCTCTACAACCACGACCTCGCGCCTGTGCCGCTGTCCCGCCGCAACTGGACGACCTACAACTACGCGGCCTTGTGGGTGAGCATGGCGCACTGCATACCAACCTACATGCTGGCGTCGGGCCTCATGACGGCCGGCATGAACTGGTCGCAGGCGCTCATCACGATCCTGCTCGGCAACACGATCGTCCTCGTTCCGATCCTCCTGAACTCGCACCCCGGCACGAAGTACGGGATTCCCTTCCCCGTGTTCGCGCGCGCCGCCTACGGCACCCTCGGCTCGAACGTGCCGGCCCTCATGCGGGCGCTGGTCGCGTGCGGCTGGTTCGGCATCCAGGCGTGGATCGGCGGCGAAGCGCTGCAGACGATGTTCAAGACCGTTATTCCCGGGTGGGCAACGCTGCTGGGGACCGGGTTCGCCGGGCACACCAACACGGAGTGGCTGTCGTTCCTGCTGTTCTGGGGCCTGAATGTGTTCATCATCTACCGCGGTATGGATCTGCTCCGCGAAGTGGAGAACTGGGCGGCGCCATTCGTCCTGGTGATGACCGGCGCACTCCTGTGGTGGGCGGTGTCGAACGCGAATGGATTTGGGCCGCTGCTGGCCCAACCGGGAAAGTTCCACACCTTCCGCGAATTCCTGCCGGTGTTTGTCCCGTCGCTGACCGCGATGATCGGCTACTGGGCGACGCTGTCGCTGAATATGCCCGACTTCACCCGCTTCGGCCGCAGTCAGCGTGAACAGATCGTCGGGCAGGTCGTGGCGCTGCCGACGACGATGTCGCTGTTCGCCGCGATGGGGGTGATGATCACGAGCGCGACGGCGATCATCTACGGTGAGTCGATCTGGGATCCCGTGCAGCTTGTGGGTCGTTTCAGCTCGCCGGTCATCGTCGCCGTCTCGATGTTCACCGTCGTCGTCGCGACGCTGGCGGTCAACATCGCCGCGAACGTCGTCTCGCCGGCCAACGACTTCGCCAATGCCTTTCCCAAGTACGTCGGGTTCAAGACCGGCGGTCTCATCACCGGGCTTCTCGGCATCGCGATTCAGCCGTGGCGGCTGCTCGCCGATGCGTCCGGCTACATCTACACGTGGCTGCTCGGGTACTCGGGCGGCCTGGGGTCGATCGCCGGCGTCCTGATCGCGGACTACTGGATCGTGCGGCGCCGGGAATTGCGCTTGGAGGATCTCTACCTGACGGAGGGTGTCTATCGCGGCTGGAACGGGCGTGCGATTGCCGCTACCGCGATCGGCTGTGCGCTGGCGTGGGGAGGGCTCGTCGTACCCGTGATGAAACCGCTGTACGACTATGCGTGGTTCGTCGGCTTCTTTGCGGCGGGTGCCGCGCACGTGGCGCTGGCGAATCCAGAAGCCTGACACCTGCCGCCTGTCCATGTGGCGCAGGGCTTTAGCCCTGCGAGCCGCCCGGTCGCAGCCCTAAAAAAGGCTGCGCCATATCTAGGGCGGGTCGAAGCGTCCCGCCGTACGATATGCTGCGCCGACCATGGCCACTGTTCACGCCGCTCCAGAGGTGACGACTACGATGACGCGTGCCGAGCGCGCCAACCAGCGCAACGCGGTGCTGGCAGGCTTTCTCGGCTGGACCTTCGACGCCTTCGACTTTTTCGTCCTCACGCTGGTCATCGACGATGTCGCGCGATCGTTTGGACGATCGCGGCCCGACATCGCGCTGGCGCTGACCCTGGCGCTCGCGATGCGTCCGGTCGGCGCGGTCATCTTCGGCCTGCTCGCCGATCGGTACGGCCGGCGCCTTCCGCTGATGTTGAACGTGATCTTCTACGCGACGGTCTCGGTCCTGTCGGGCCTCGCGCCCAGTTATGGGACCTTCATCATCCTGCGCCTGCTGTTCGGGATCGGCATGGGCGGGGAGTGGGGCGTCGGCGCGTCGCTCGCGCTCGAGTCGGCCTCGCCGAGACTGCGTGGACTGCTGTCGGGGATGCTGCAGGAAGGCTACGCGCTCGGTAATCTTCTCTCCGCGGTGGTCTTCCGGACTATCTATCCGTATTTCAACGCGCACTATCCCGGCAACGGCTGGCGCGTGATGTTCCTCGTCGGCGGGCTGCCGGCGCTCTTATCGCTGTTCATCCGCTCGAGGGTGAAGGAGTCCGAGGCCTGGGCGGAGCACCGCACCGACTGGACGACCTACCGTCGATCGCTGCTCCAGCACTGGCGGCGTTTTCTGTACCTCGTGCTGCTGATGACGATGATGAACTTCATCTCGCACGGCACCCAGGACATGTACCCGACGCTGCTGAAGAATTTCGGGTTCATCGCCACACAAGTGGCCGACATCACGGTACTGTCGATGATCGGTGCGATTCTTGGCGGCCTGGTGTTCGGGTACTACTCGGACCGCGCCGGACGCCGACGGGCGATGATGATTGCGCTCGTCTGCGCGCTGGCCGTGGTCCCGTTCTGGCTCTCCGGCCATAGCACCGCGCGGATCCTGGTTGGGGTCTTTCTCATGCAGTTCTTCGTGCAGGGCGCGTGGGGCGTGATTCCGGCGCACATCAACGAGCTCTCGCCGGGCCACCTGCGCGGGTTCTTTCCGGGGTTCGCCTATCAACTCGGCGTCCTGTGCGCGGCCAGCATTCCGTATCTCGAAGCCTCGCTGGGCGAGCGGTTCACGTACACCCAGGCGATGGGCGGTCTCGTCATCCTCGTGCTGGCCGGCGGCGCGCTCGTCACGTTCTTCGGGCCGGAAGCCCACGGCGTCAGCTTCCGGAAGACCGCGAGCTAGCGCAGGAATCCGACAACCGCGATCGCGACGCCGATTGCCGTCCCGACGAACGAGATTCGCCAGAACAACAGCGACCCGGTGAGGAGCGCGATCGAGCAGAGCACGATCGCGACCTCGAGGCAGATTTCCGAGGCGTCGAAAAACGTCGCGCGCCGCGCGATCGTGTGCGTCTCTTCGTCGAGCTTCTCGTTGGCCTGCCGGATCTCCTCCGCCTCTTTTTTCTCCCGCTCGGCGGTCTTTTTCCATTCGGCCGCGATCGCGGCGCCCTGCGCGCCCATGAGCTCGGCGAGGCGCGAGTCCGCCTGATACATGTGGTAGCGGCCGTTCTTGGCCTGGTAGTACGACCATCCGTCGGCTGACTTCGTCTGTTCGACGGTCTCCTCGGTGTGCAGCCGATGGCCCATCAGCGTGACCGACGCCAGCAGCGCCGCCACAACCGCCATCGTCAACCCGATCTTGCGCTGGGTCCCGCCGCGGGCTTTCTCAGCGACTTCGGCAAGTTCCTCTGGTTCCATGGTGGTTAGAATATCTACCTCGCATGGATCTGCGTCAACTCGAAATTCTCCAGACGATTGCCGAAACCGGATCGTTTACGGCGTGCGGGCGGAAGCTGCACGTCTCGCAGTCGGCCGTCAGCCGCCAGATCCTGCTGCTCGAAGAGGAGCTGGGCGAGCCGCTGTTCCTGCGGGTCGGCCGTCAGGTGCGGATGACGCCGGCCGCCGAAAGCCTCGTGCAGTTGGGACAGCGCGTCTTTCAGGACGTTCGGGACACGGTTGGCCGGATCACCGACCGGACAGGCGAGCTGCACGGCACGCTTCGTCTGTCGGGCGGGATGACGGTCTGTTTGTACGTGTTCCCGCCGCTCTTGAAGCATCTCCGCCGCGTCCATCCCCATCTCGACATGCGCCTCACGGTGGCGATCGCCCACCGATCGGTCCAGGAAATCCGCGCCGGCCGCATCGACGCCGGCCTGCTCACGCTGCCGGTGGAGGAATCGGATCTGGTCACGGTGCCGGCTCTGCGCGAGGAGTTGTTGCTGGTGACCACGCCCACGCATCCGCTCGCGCGGCGCAAGATCGTCGCGGCAGCGGACCTGGCAGAGCAGCCGTTCGTCCTGTTCGAAGAGGGGTCGGCGACCCGCCGTGTCATCGACCACTTCTTCGCGAGCCAGAACATCGAGCCGATCGTGGTGATGGATACCGAAAACGTGGAAATCATCAAGGCGATGGTCAAGACCGGCCTGGGCATCAGCATCGTGCCGTATCAGGCGATCGCCCGGGAGGTGCGGGCGGGACAGCTGTTTTGCACGCGGATCGATGGGCACGAGCTGTTCAGGGAAACGGGCTGGGTCTACGCACGCGCGAATCGAACGCCCCGGATGATCGGCGAGCTGCTCAAGGCGTTCGACGAGGTGCGGGGCCGGCTTCGGCTGGCGCGCCATTCATGATAAAAGAGAAGGATGCGATTGGATCATTCCGCTTTTCAGACAGCCTCGACCGTAGGTACGCTTGAGACGTTCTCTTGTCTACGAAGTAGTCCCCATGAGTAGCGAACGTGACCGCGTCATCTCAATCAGCCTCACCGAGTCGGAGTGGCAGGCGTTCATCGCGCGCCAGCCGAGGCCGGTCGACTGGCTGCGCGCGCGAATCCTCGACGAGGTCGCGGCCGGCGTGGGCGATGGGAAGCTCGACACCGAGGCGGCGCCGCCGATGAGGAATTGAAAGGCCGCATGACTCCACTGCGCCGATTGGTCTGGGTTGCTTTCGTCGTCGTGGTTTCGCTGCATCCGGTTGACCGGGGGGGTTCCGGACGGCGTGTTCACGCACAGAGCGTCGACCGCCCGTCGCTGGTGGGCGCGTGGACCGTGAACACGGACCTCAGTGACGCGCCGCAGGACCCGTCATTCGACGGCCGCGAGGCGCGCGGCCGCGGTCGACGCGGGGCGCGTGGCGGCGGAGGTTTTGGACGCGGGGTCGTCACGCCCGATCCCGAAACGGACGCGCGCATGCGGGGCGCGATCCGCGACCTCATGAATCCGCCCGCCCACCTCACGATCGTGCAGGCCGGGACCCTGATCATCATCACCGGGGCGGATGGGCGCACGACGCGGCTGTCGCCGGACGGGAAAAAGGTCACGGACGAATCGACGAAGATCGAGCGGAGAACTGTGTGGACTGACGGACACCTGGTGAGCGAAATCACCGGTCTCGGCCGCGGAAGGCTGACGGAGACCTACTCGCCCGACCCCGAACACCATCAACTGCGCCTCTCCGTCCAGATGGAGCGTCGACCGGACGCCGTCCGCGTGTACGACGCCGATCCGCGATAATCAGTCTGCGTCGTCTTCGTCGCCGAATCCGGCGACGATCAAGCGGATGTGCGTGCCCTTGCGTCCGATCGCCTCGAGCGCGGCGTCGATCTCGTCCTGGTAGTGGCTCGTCAAGTGGCGCTTAATCGCTTCGCTGGCCACCCACACGGTAATCTGATCACCGGCGTCGCTGGCGTAGGCGGTCGATCCAAACCAGCGCCGGAAATCCTCGGTATCCACGCTCGCGCGGATGCACGCCATGAGGTCATCCCACACGCTCGACATCCGGCACCTTATCCCGGTAGAAGTTCCTGGCGGGGGGATCGCGATCTACGCGATGCGTACACGTTAAGTCTCGTCGTCTTGCTTTTTCTCGTCTTCCTTTTCTTTCTCGTCTTCCTTCGCGCCTTCGGGCTTGCTCGTCGCGAAATCGTCGAAATCCGTCAGCGGTTCCTCAGGTGAGTCGTCGTCGAGGGAATAGGAGCGGCTGCCGCTCTTGACCGGGATCGGTCCTTTTGGCTTCTGATCGTCCTTCTTCTTCGCCTTCTGGCCGCCGCGCTGCGGCTTGGCATCGGGCCCGAAGTTGCGGTTGCGCGGAGCCGACGGTACCGCGTTGGGGTCGAACGTGCGGGCCCCCCCGTAGGATGGCGGCGGACGCGGAGAGAAACCGCCCGGACGCGCGCCGGGCGGGCCGCTGGGGCGCGGAGCGCCCGGCCCTCGATCTTCGCGGGCGCGCGCTTCGCTGACCGACAATGGGCGGCCGTTGAGCGGCTGGCCGTTGAACTTCTGGATCGCCTCCTCGGCTTGCGCGCGATCGAGGAACTCGACGAAGGCAAAACCGCGCGGCCGGCCGGTATCGCGGTCGACCGGCAGCACGACGTGGGAGGGCGGCGCCACGGTGCCGAAGTACGTCCGCAGATCAGCCTCGGTTGTGCTGTAGGACAGGTTACCGACGAACAGACGGACAGCCAATCAAGTCTCCCCTCAAAGGCGACCGGCGCACCAACGCCACCGTCGGTCGCAGTTGGACGTGAACACAATAGGACGGACGAACCGGGCAGGAAAGCGCGAAGAGAGGGCAGGCGCACACACGCTGGCAGCCGATCCGTGAAAAACCTTATCCGAAGTCACTTCGTCATGGCAAGCGGGGAGCTATAGTAAGCCCCCAGGGGGATCCATGAGCCGCGCCCGTGCCTCCATCCGCGCCCTTGCGCTCGCCGTCGTGCTGGCCGTTCTTCCGGTCGCGGCGGCGGGTGGGCCGGCGTCCATCAAAGCCGAGGATCTGAAGGAGTGGCTCTCCTACATCGCCTCCGACGAGCTTCAGGGCCGCGCGGTCTTCAGCGCCGGTCTCGGTCTGGCTGCCGGATATATTGCGGACCATTTGCGCGTCTGGGGTGTTGAGCCGGCCGGCGACCACTCATCCTATCTCCAAACAGTCCGCGTACTTGGGGTCAAGTCAACCAGCCATTCCACCGTCACGGTGCAGGTCGGCAGCGACACCCGCACGTTCGCCGACGGCGAGGCCATCGTTTTTCCTAAGAACGCGGGAGGAAAGCAGCACGTGACCATCGATCGCGTCGAATTTGCCGGCTACGGCCTCGACCTCCCGGCCGAGCATCACGTCGACATCGGCGACAAAAACGTGAAAGGCGCGGCGATTGTATGGCTCGGTCCCGACGGCCCCAGCACCGTCGATGCTCAGAAATATCGCCTGCTGCTGCAGCAGCGAAGCCGCTACGTCGTTGACCAGGAGCAGGCCGCCGCGAGCATCGGCCCTGACGCGCAGGCAACTGGGCGGCGCGGCGGAGCCGGAGTACCGCCCGCGGTGAGTGGCCCGGACGCGCCAGGCGGCCGCGGCGCCGCTGCGGCGCCGGTTCCCGATTTCACCACGGTCGAGCGTCTGGATAAGGCCGTCGCACCGACAGTGAGGGCGAAGGACGCGTTCTTCGAGTTCCTGTTCAGCCACGCGCCGCTCCGGTACGAGGAACTGAGGCGCAAGGCCGCCTCCCGTGAACCGCTGCCGACGTTCAGCTTGAACGACGTGAGGCTGACGTTCAACGTCGATGTCGACTACGAAATCGTCCGCACCCAGCTCACCCACAACGTCGTCGGCATCGTGGAGGGCTCCGATCCTGTCCTGAAGAACACCTACGTCGCCTTCGGCGCGCATTACGATCACGTCGGTTACGCGGACATCGAGGTCGTTCGCGGCGACGCCGCTCCGCGGCGCGCGCGCGCGCCCGGCCGCGTCACCGAAGGCGCGATCGACGATCGCATCTGGAACGGCGCCGACGATGACGGCTCCGGTACGGTGGGGTTGATGGCCCTGGCGCGTGCATTCGCCGAAGGGCCGCGGCCGAAGCGGTCGCTTCTCTTCGTGTGGCACACGGGGGAAGAGGCCGGACGATACGGGTCGCTGTATTTCGCCGACTACCCGGTGGTCCCGCTCGACCGAATCGTGGCGCAGCTGAACGTCGACATGATCGGAAGAAATCGCGACAACAAGCCGAGTGAAGCCAACACGTTGTACGTGGTCGGGTCCGACCGAATCAGCTCGGAGCTCCACACCATCAGCCGCGCCGCCAACCAGGCGCTGCCGCGGCCGATGATGCTCGACTACGAGTTCAACGATCCGAGCGACAGCGAGTCGCTCTACACGCGGAGCGACCACTACAGCTACGCGTCGAAGGGCATTCCGGTCATGTTTTTCACGACCGGTCTGCACCCCGACTACCACGCCAACACGGACGAAGTGTCCAGGATTGAATTCGGGAAAATGACCCGGGTTGTCCAGTACGTCTACGAAACGAGCGTCCGGCTCGCCAACCTCGATCATCCGCCGGCGCGCGACAACAAGGGGGCGCGCGCAGGGAAGAACGCCCCCCCGCTCCCGTAGCGTACGGACAGGTCGCAGCCCCTTCCGCAGAAAATGGTTTCAGCCTCGTGACGCGCCCACTCCTTATCATTTTCTTAACGATCTTCGTCAATCTGATCGGCTTCGGGATCATCATCCCGCTGCTGCCCTTTTACGCCGAGACGTTTGGCGCTTCGCCCCTGATCATCGGGTTGCTGTTCGCGGTGTTTTCGGTGTGCCAGTTGGTGGCCGCGCCGATTCTCGGTGACTGGTCGGACCGATACGGCCGCCGGCCGATTCTGATTTTCAGCCTGTTCGGGACGGTCGTCAGCTTCGTGATGCTCGCGCTGGCGCACAGCATTGCGATGCTGTTCCTCGCGAGAATCGTCGACGGGCTCTCAGGCGGCAACATTGCCACGGCCCGCGCGTACGTCGCCGACGTCACCGAGCCGAAAGATCGCGCGCGCGCCTACGGCCTGATTGGCATGGCGTTCGGCCTGGGGTTCATTTTCGGACCCGCCTTGAGCGGGTTGCTGGTGAAAGTCAGCTACACCGCGCCGATCTGGGCCGCCGCGGGTCTCACGCTGGTCGCGACGGCAGTCGCGTGGCTCTGGCTGCCGGAGACGGTCCATCGCGCGCAAGCGGGAACCGGCATGCCGTTCCGGAATCTGCCGGAGATGCTCAGGCGCCAGGGTCTCGGACGCATGCTCCTCATCGACTTCGTGTACTGGTTCGCGTTCTCGATTTTTCAGACGACGTTCGCGCTGTTCACGGCGCGCCGGTTCCAGTTCGGTGCCTCGCAAACCGGTTATTTCTTCAGTGTGTTCGGCATTCTCGGCGCGATCGTGCAGGGCGGCTTGATTCGGCCGGTGGTGCGGCGGCTGGGCGACAAGCCGACGTTCATCATGGGGCTGGTGTGCTCGGCCGTGGGGCTGGTGGCGGCGACACTGACCCATTCGGTCAGCGTGTTTGCGCTCACGCTGGTGCCGCTGGCGCTGGGCATCGGATTCGGCCACCCGACGGTATCGAGCCTTGTCAGCCGCGCCGGACGCGACGATGAACAGGGGCGGGTGCAGGGAGCGGCGAGCGCCGTCGAAAGCCTCGGCCGGACCGTGGGCCCGGTGTGGGGAAACGCGTCCCTTCAGCGGTTCGGCGAAGGGATGCCGTACCTCTCGGCCGCCGCATTTCTGATGATGACCCTGGTGCTCAGCCTCGGCTATCACGTCGCCGATCCGGACGCGCCGCCACCCGCGACCTAGCATCGGCACCATAAGGAGATTCACCGTGACGGATCAGGAACGTCAGAAAGCCGAAGAGCTGATTAGCCGACTCGAGACCGCGGTGGGGCAGGTGTTTCCGCGCGACGGCGGGAACGCCTCGTTGATCGCGACGATGATTCAAAACCTCAACGGCCTGCGCAGCGTGCTCGGCCTCGTCCGGCCGCATTAACGACGCACGAACAGCGGTTTCCGAGCCGCGCCCCGCAATAGAAAATAGGCGTGGAACTATTTACCGAAAATGGATTGTTGGTCGCACACACACACTAAACGGCGGCAGGCGTTTGCGGTTGCATCATGGCGGCGGCGGCGGCCGGCAGATAGATGACGAACGTGGCGCCGCGGCCCCGTTCGCTGATCACGTTGATGTACCCGCCGCTCTGTTTCACGATGCCGTACACGATCGACAGTCCGAGGCCGGTGCCTTTTCCCTGCTCCTTCGTCGTGAAAAACGGTTCGAAGAGTTTGGCCCGTGTCTGCTCGTCGATACCCATGCCGGTGTCGCTCACGCTCAACCGCGCATACCGCCCGGCGCGTCCTTCCACCAGCGCGACCGCCGCCACCTCATCCAGTTCCACGTTGTCGACCTTGACGGTCAGTCGCCCGCCATCGGGCATCGCATCGCGCGAGTTGATGACGAGGTTGAGCACGACCTGTTCGAGCTGCGACGGATCGGCCCGCACTCTCGGCGGCTCGGCCTGGCAGACGATCTCGAAATCGATCTCCGGACCGATGAGCCGCCGGAGCATGGTGTCCATGCCGCCCACCACGTCGCCCACCGCCAGCATCTGCGGCCGTGTCGCCTGACGGTGGCTGAACGCGAGCAGCTGCCGGGTGAGGCTGGCGCCGCGCTGGACCGATCGTTTGATCTCCGATGCTTCGTCCCGCGCATCGTCGTTGTGGTGGATCTGCATCAGCAGCAGATCGGCCGCCCCCATGATGCTCATCAGGATGTTGTTGAAATCGTGCGCGACGCCGCTCGCCAGGCGTCCGATGGCTTCGAGCTTCTGAGACTGTCTGAGCTGTTCTTCAAGGAGCCGCCGCTCTGTGATGTCGCGGACGAAACCGGTGATGATCGCGCGGCTGTCGGCGCCCAGACGCGCGACCGTCAATTCGACGGGGAACTCCGTGCCGTCGGCCTTCATGCCGGTGAGCTCGAGCCGGCGGCGCGCGAGAGGACCGTCGCCAGTCGTGAGATAGCGGCTGAACGCCGACAGTTGGGGCGCACGATCGTCGGGCGGCAGCAGCAGCGCCACGTTTCTTCCCAGAATGTCCATGCGCGAGTACCCGAACATCTGCTCGGCCGCCGGGTTGAATTCGCGGATGTCCAGGTGCTGATCGATCGTGAGGATGGCGTCGTGCGCCGCTTCGAGGATGGCGCCCTGGCGCGCTTCGACCTCGACGCCCGTGCGATAGATCCTGTACGTCAGATACAGCGGCCCGGCGATCAGTAGAAGCGCGAGCCAGTACCCGGACGTGTTCGTGACCGCGAGGACGACGGCCGCGGCCACAGCCCCCAGAAGATAGCTCGGCGCACTGGAGGCGAAATCGCTCTTCCAGATATGCCACGCGTTCTGATTGGTCGTGAAGCCAATCGCGATCGCGATCGGCACCGTGTTGACGACGAAGTACGTCAGCGCCATGCCGAAGATCGGGATGAGCATCGCGGCCGGGGAGGCCGTCGCCGATCCGCCGAGCCGCTGGAATACCTGCCCAGACGCCTGGACCGTCAACACGAGAATCGACATGTTGAAGAGCGTTCGGTACGTCGGGTTCCGTTCCTTGACGTTGAAGGTCGACTGGGTCCATCCGTTGAAGGCCCCCACGATCATGGTCGCGTGGGGCCCGCGCAGAATCAGCGCCGCGATGTCGACCACGTAGGAGACCGACATGTTCGAGCCGCTGGCGATGGGAAACTGGACCTTGAACGCGGACATCAGCGACCCGAGGACGACGAGAAGAAGCAGCGGCAGGACAGGCGTGAACGTGACGCGGGGCAGCAGAAGAACGAACGTGGCCGCGCCCAGTACGATGATGGCGGTGATGTACCAGCGCGCCCTTGAAGGCAGATCCCGGAACAAAACACGGCCAGTATACCGCGAGGCCCGTGCTGTCTCTGGCTGCGGCCGGCGCCACAAAGCCTCCCAGTGTCCGGCTTTAGCCCGACTGTCCGTGGCGAGTGAGGCCGCCCCGCCGGAGTTGACGGCGGTCAAACAAGTGTTTTATACATGTGTTTGACCGGCCCACGACAGATTGACACGCAAACCCGCGCCCGTCGTGATTCTCGTTCTGCTCGTTGCCGCGGGCGGCGCCTACCTCTATCTCCGAAAGACGCCGGCGGTTCTCGTGCTGACCGGCATCGTCACCACCAACGACGTCATCGTCAGTCCGCAGATCGCCGGACAGATCTCCCAGCTCCTGGTGACGGAGGGCGACCCGGTGAAGCGGGATCAACTCATCGCCGTCATCAGGCCCGATGAACTGCGGCAAGAGAGGGCGTACTACACGTACAGCGCGGAAGGCGTCAGTTCGCAGGTGAAGGAAAGCGAGGCGGCGCTGCGCTTTCAGGAGCGGCAGACGGGCGACCAGATTCGGCAGGCCGAGGCCACCCTCGCGTCGGCCGAATCGCAGCAGACCGCCGCCGAAGCCGACCTCGAGAGCGCGAGACAGAGCGCCGAGCGCATGCAGAAGATGTCGAGCCAGGGCATCGCGCCGGTGGAGCAGTACGAGCAGGCCAAAAACGCGTACGACGCGGCCAGAGCGCGCGTGGCGTCGCTCAAGAAGCAGGTCGAGGCGCAGCGGTCGGCCGTCGCGCTGGCGCGCGCCAACGCCGAGCAGGTCTCAATCAGGCGCAGTCAATTGCAGGCCAATGAACACCAGCAGGCGGCGGCCAACGCCCAGCGCGCCCGGGCCGACGTGCGGCTGGCCTACACGGAAATCCACGCGCCCATGGACGGCGTCGTGGACGTCCGCGCCGTGCGGGTCGGCGAATTCGTGAACCCGGGGCAGCCGATCGTGACGCTGATCAACCCCGACGATTTGTGGGTACGGGCCGACGTCGAGGAGAGCTACATCGACCGGGTCCCCATCGGCGAGCATCTCACCGTGCGTCTCCCGTCAGGCGAAGAGCGGCAGGGCGTGGTGTTTAATCGTGGTGTCGATGCGGGGTTCGCCACCCAGCGCGACGTCAGCCGTACGAAGCGGGACATCAAGACCTTCGAGATCCGGATCCGCGTCGACAATCGCGACCGCCGGCTCGCCGTCGGCATGACGGCCTACGTGTTGTTGCCCATTCGGTGATGAACGCGATCGACGTTCGAAATGTCGTCAAGAAGTTCGGCGACTTCACGGCCGTGAACGGCATCACGTTCGCGGTCGAAGCCGGCGAGATCTTCGGTCTGCTCGGACCAAACGGCGCCGGCAAGTCGACGCTCATTCGCATGCTCACGACCCTGCTCCCGCCGACCTCCGGCACCGCCCTCGTCAACGGCTTCAACGTGGTGACCGACGCCGACGGCGTGCGGAAGTCGATCGGCGTCATCCCACAGGCGACGACAAGCGATCTCGAGCTGAGTGTCAGGGAGAACCTGGTCATCTACGCCAAGCTGTACGGCGTGCCGCGCGAGAAGCGCACGCGGCTCATTCACGATTTGCTGGAATCGGTGCAGCTCCTGCAGTGGGCCGACAAGCCGGTCAAAAACCTGTCGGGCGGCATGCGGCGCCGCGTGGAGATCGCGCGCGGCCTGGTCCACGAGCCGCGCGTTTTTTTTCTCGACGAGCCGACGACGGGCCTGGACCCGGTCTCGCGCGTGGCGGTCTGGGAGATGCTTCTGAAGATCAAATCTGAGCGCGATCTGACGATCCTGCTGACGACCCATTACATGGACGAAGCCGACAAGCTCTGCGACCGGATCGCCATCGTCGATCACGGCGAGCTCAAAGCGCTCGACTCGCCGATGAAGCTCAAGGCGTCGGTGCCCGGCCGCAACGTTCTGGAAGTGAGCTTCGGATCCGAGCCCGATGCGTGGACCCGGACCCTGGAAGCGCTGCCTGACGTGGAAGGCGTGACCGGCCACGATCACATGTTTCGCATTGCGTCGCGCAACGGCCCGGCGACGACCATGGCACTCATGGAGACCGCCGCCCAATCGGGCGTGCCGGTCCACTCGTTGTCGGTGCAGAGCACCACCCTCGACGATGTGTTCGTGCACTACACCGGCCGCGGGCTGCGCGACGCGCTGCAGGAGCCGTCAGCGCAGGACAGCCCGTTCATGCTTCGAAGAAAGTAACGCGCGCAACATGCGGACCCCCTGACCGTGCATAGAGCCCTGGCCATCATCGAACGCGAGCTGCGCCGCTTCCGCCGCAGCCCGACGCTGATCGTCATGTCGATGATCATGCCGATCATGCAGCTCGTCGTGCTGGGCTACGCGTTTGGCGGCAACGTGAAGCACTTGAAAGTCGGGATCGTCGACCAGGACCACGGACTGCCCGCGGTGAAGATCCGCGAGCTGTCAGGGGCGGTGGCGGCCGGCGCGCGGACGTTCGACACGATCGACTACGCGGACCAGGGCCAGGCGCTCGCGGACCTGCGCAACGGACGCATCAACGGCGTGCTGACGATTCCGCCCGAGTTCTCGCGCCGCGTGCTCGAGCGGAACCAGCCGCGCGTGGCGCTCATCGAAGACAACACGGACAATTTCGCGTCCGCGACGCTCGTGGGATCGATGGGCAGCATGATCGCCGCGCTCAACCAGCCGGCGAACGGTCCACGCGTGGCGGGGCAGGCCACCCTCGACGTCGTCGAGGTCTATCCGTACGTGCCGTACATCCAGTACCTGTTGCCCGGCTCGATTGTGATGTCGATTTTCATGATGGTGATGATCGGCGGCGGCATCATCTACATCGACGATAAATCGCGCGGACTGCACGAGGGCTATCTGGTCACGCCGATCACGAAGTTCGAGCTCATTGCGGGCTTCAACGTCTCCGGCACGATCAAAGCGGTCCTCTCCGGCACGACGATCATGGTTGTCGGATCGCTGATTGCGGGTGTGCCGAATCCGTTCGATCCGATGCGTCTGCTGCGGCTCGAGCTCGTCATTATCGTGACGGCGTTCGCGCTCATCAGCCTGATGTTTCTCATCATGGTGCGCGTCACCGATCCGCTGCTGCCGCGCGCGATCTTCGGCGTGTTGAACACGGTGCTGTACTTTCCCAGCGGCGCGGTGTACCCGCAGCAGGGGTTTCCGCCGTGGATGCAGGCAATCGCGGTCGTGGATCCGTTCACCTATGCCGTTCACGCCCTCAAGAACCTGCTGCTGAAGGACACCGGCGTCGGCGCGATTGGAGGCGATCTGCTGTACCTTCTCGCGTTTTCAGTCATCGCGATGACGGCGGCGACGCTGCTGTTCAAGCGCACGCTGTGAGGCCTATCAAGGTCACCCGGGCGCGAGATCGCGCAACCCGCGAGCGGCTGATTGCCGCCGCGGCCCGTCTCTTCGCCCAGCGCGGCTTCAAGCGGGTGACCGTGCGGGAGATCTGCCGGGCCGCCCGCGCCAACGTGGCTGCCGTCAACTATCACTTCGGCGACAAGCTCGGGCTGTATCGCGAGGTGCTGCAGGCCGCGGTGACGTCGATGCGGGCCACGAGCGACGCGGCGCGGAAGGCCGGCGAAGGCGGCACGGCCGACGAGAAACTGCGCGCGTACATTCGCGTCTACATTCACCAGATCGTCGGATTCCCGCGCGATTCATGGATTCACCAGCTCATGTCTCGCGAACTGGCCGACCCGACGCCTGCCCTCGACCTCGTCGTCGAGCAGGTGATACGCCCGCGCCTGGCGTACCTCGGTGGGCTGGTGGCCGAACTGCTCGGGTGTTCCGTTGAGGACCGGCGCGCGACGCGCTGCGCCTACAGCATTCAGGCGCAGTGCGTGGCGCTGATTCTCAATCCGCTGAGCGAACGGCTGTACCCGGATTTCACGAGAACCCCGGCCGCGATGACCGCGCTGGCCGAGCACATCGCGACGTTCTCGCTGGCCGGCATTCGCGCTACGACGTCGTGAACGTGCAGATTTCAGATTGAAGACTTCAGATTCAGTACATCAATCTGCAATCAATCTTCAATCTGCACTCTGAAGTCTGCAATGTCGAGAGACCGACGAGCGCCCACTATAATGAAGACACCGGATGAAACTGCGCCTCGCCCGCCGATCGGATCACGCTGAGGATTCCCCCGACACGGACCTGTCTGAAGGCATCGGCTTCTCGGTGCTCGCGCACCTCGAGCAGCTCAGGCGGCGAATTGTGTACTGCTGCATCGCGATCGGGGTGTGCACGATCGTCGCGTTCTCGTTCATCAATCCGATTTTCGATTTCGTGTTCCGCCCCATGCGCTCGGTCCTTCCCCCGGGCAGCAAGCTGATTTACACGCAGCCGGGCGAAGCGTTTT
Source organism: Vicinamibacteria bacterium (assembly GCA_041485905.1). Classification (GTDB taxonomy): domain Bacteria; phylum Acidobacteriota; class Vicinamibacteria; order Vicinamibacterales; family CAVVIG01; genus JAHFUI01. The sequence continues at coordinate 25,921 of JBGPKK010000020.1, read as the reverse complement.
CGACCTACGTCCAGATCGCCCTGATCGCAGGCATCGTCTTTGCCGCGCCGTTCATCATGTATCAGGTCTGGCGCCTCATCGCGCCGGCGCTGTACCTGCATCAGAAGCGGTTCGCGCTGACGTTCATCCTCCTGACCACCACGGGGTTTGTCGGCGGCGCGCTGTTCAACCATTTCATCGTGTTCCACTGGATGATGGCGTTCTTCGGCAGCTTCAATTCGAGCAATCTGGCGTTCATGCCGCGGCTGGACGACGTGTTCGGCCTGTACGTCAAAATGCTCTTCGGCATGGGCCTCGTGTTCCAGATGCCCGCCGTGGTGTTCTTCCTGGCGAAGATGGGGCTCGTCAGCGCGCGGTTCCTCTGGGCCCATTTCAAATATGCCATTCTCATCATCTTCATCATCGCGGCGGTCATCACGCCGAGCCCGGACGCGGTGACGCAGACCATCTTCGCCCTTCCCATGATCGGCCTGTACGTTCTCAGCATCATCATCGCCTGGATCGTTGGACCTGTCGCGCGTCGCGCGGGCGATTCAGACGAATCAGACGAATCAGATGAATCAAAGGAGTGACACATGGCTGCGCAGACCTACGCGAACCACCGCCACAATCCGAAGCTGACGGGTATCGGCTTTCTCTTCGTGCTGATCGCGATCGTCGCGTGCGTCCTGGCGGCGCTCGACGTCAAGGAAGTCCTGATGATCGAGGTCTCGTTCACGGCCCTGATCTGCGCGGTGATCGTGCTGCTGCTCATCAGCCGCGCGTATACGACGAGGCTCCAGGACCGCATCATCAAGCTGGAGATGAAGGTGCGCACGTCGCAGCTGCTGTCGGCGCCGCAGCAGGCGGCCCTCTCAAGGTTGTCGACGCCGCAGATCGTCGCCCTCCGCTTCGCGTCCGACGAAGAGTTGCCGGCCCTCCTCGATCGGGCGGAGCGCGAGCGGCTCACCCGGGATCAGATCAAGCGCGCCATCACGAACTGGCGGCCTGATCTCGATCGCACGTAATCGACGTGAGTGTGGCCGGACCTAATAAGGTCCGGCCGACATGCCATAAGGTCCGGCCTACATTCATCCAATTGGATCGACCCCGATCTTTTTCAGACAACCTGCGTAAAGCCTTACGTTCCGAGTAACGCGACCGCGCCTGAAGGCGTATTGTGCAGAAGGTTACGCCGGTCCCACACTTGCTATGGGAGGTCCCGTGATCCGACCCTTGTCCCGTTCGCGCGCGCCGCTCGTTCTCCTATGTGTGTTGATGGCGGCCGCCGCGAGGCCAGCGCTCGCGCAATCGGCCGGCGATGACGATGGGGCGCTCGATCCGGCGGAGCCCGATTTCACGGTCGTAAACATTCCGACCACATTGCGTCTGCCGCTGCATGGGGGCACGTTCCACCTGACGCATCGATTCAACGGCAATCTTCGGCAGGGCTCGTTCGGCGACCAGGCCAGCAACCTCTTTGGCCTCGATCAGGGCGCGACGATCGGATTCGAGTACCGGTTCGGGATCGCGACGCACCTCCAGGCAGCGGCGTATCGCTCGAGCTTCGACAAGACGATCCAGCTCTACGGAAAGTACGACGCCATTCATCAGAGCGCCGCGAATCCACTGTCGGTGTCCGGGCTCGCGTCCATCGAGGGGCCTAATAATTTTCGGGAGCGGTACGCACCGGCATTAGGCGTCGTCGTCTCGCGTAAGATTCAGGACAGCGTCGCGCTCTACGCCGCGCCGATCTGGGTTCACAACTCGGCCGCGGCCATCGGCGTCGACCGGAATACGCTGTATGTCGGTCTTGGCGGTCGCGTGCGCATGGGGTCGACGGCGTATCTGGTGGGGGAAGTGTCGCCGCGAGTCGCCGGCTACGCGCCTGGCCAGGTCGAATACGGGTTCGGGATCGAAAAGCGGGTCGGCGCGCACGTGTTCCAGTTGACGTTCGCGAACACCTTCAGCACGACGTTCGGGCAACTCGCGCGCGGCGGGGCGCCCGAGACCCTGTATCTAGGCTTTAACCTGACGCGCAAGTTCTTTTGAGGAGGAAAAACGATGACCAGATTGACAATTCTTGCGGTCGTATGCGCCATCTCCGCCGCGAGCTGCAGCGGCAATAACAACACCCCAACCACGTCGACGACAACGGCGCCGCCGAACCGACTCGTGTTCACGGCCTCATTGTCCGCGGCCAACGAAGTCGCGCCACAAAATCCATTAGCGACTGCGGAAAAGGACGGTAAGGGTGAGGCGACGCTCACGATGAACGTGACGAGGGATTCGTCCGGTGCCATCACGGCGGCCACCATTGACGTGAGCTCGACGTACACCGGGTTCCCGGCTGGAACCATTATTACTCTGGCCCACATTCACACAGGCAGCTCTCTTGTGGGTGGTGGTGTGCTAGTGGCGATGGTGCCTTCGGCGGGCGAGGTCACGATGCCGAACGGCTCCGGCTCTTACGTGAGAACCGGCTTTGCGATAAACCCGGTTGACTCGGCGAATCTGATCATCGCCAATCCTTCCGGGTACTACTTCAACGTCCATACGGCGTTGAACCCGGGCGGAGCCGCCCGTGGCCAGCTCGCGCGGACGCAGTAACGCGGCTGCACGGATCGGCTCGACGATTCATGCATCTTTCCCGAGGGATTGGCAGTCTAATTGGGTATAGGAGAAGACTGCATGGCCAAACGAATCTCAGCGGGGATCGTCTGCCCGAGATGCGGGGTGCCGAGCGCCCGCGTCATCGGTCGGTCCGAAGCGGTGCCCGTCGTATATCTTCGATGTGACGACTGCGGCAGAACGTCGATTTCGCCCGAATAACCTTCAGTCGTCGGTCGCCAGTCGTCAGTCAAGCACGGCCGACTGTCGACTGATGACCGTCGACTGACGCCTGTCGACTGACGACTCGGCCTGTCACTGTGCCGGAGCCGGCACCATCGTCACCGCGGTAAAACGGTCCATCGGGAAGTAGCGCCGGAACACATCTTCCAACAGTTCCGGCGTGATGGAGTTGATGCGGTCCGGGCGCCGGAGGATTTCCGCTGGATCCTGACCGAGCATGTGGACCGTTGCCAGCCGGCGCAGCCAGTACCCATTCTGTTTCACGTTTGTTTCGTGCGCCCGCCTCGCGCCCTCTTTCGCGCGCATCGTCAAGTCAGCCGACGGCCCTTCGTCCTGAAGGCGCTTGATTTCCTTCATCACGCGCTCGGTCATCGTGTCGATGTTCTCGGGCGCTGATCCGAAGCTCACCTCCATCCGGCCGTAGCCACGTTGCGGCAGCCGCTGATCCAGACCCACCGACACGTTGTAGGTCTGGCCGAGCTCTTCGCGGAGGATGTCGCGAAGCGCTGTTTGAAGCACGGTCGACGCCGCTGCGGCATTTTCCTGCTCGGCTGGATCCGTCCCGGGGTCGGCAAAGAAGCTGAGGACCGTCTGACCGCGCGGCTCGCGTCCCTTCTCGACCCGCGCGCGCTGGACTGTCTTTGGAAAACAGAGACCGACGTCCTTGAATTGCGACGTCTTCGTGCCGGTTGACGGCAGCGATCCGACGTACTGCGCCAGCACGGGGAGCACCGCGTCGACCTTGAATCGGCCGACCATGAAGAACGAGAAGTCCGCGGCGTTCGAGAAGCGTTCGTGGTAGAAAGCGACCATCTTCCGGCGGTCGATCGTGGCGATGCGCTCGGCCGTGAGCGGCTGCGCCGTGTAATGGTTGCAGGTGTTCACTTCGGCGAGGCGCTCGCCGAATACCTGTCCCGGCGACTGATCGCGGTTTGCGACGGAGGCGTCCAGCTGGCGTCGCAGCAAGGCGAAGGCCTCGGGGTCGTCGCCGGGCGCGGTGAATTCCTCGTGCAGCAGCTGCAGGGCCGTTTCGAGATCGGCCGGGGACGCGCTGCCCGACAGACCGTGCGTTGAGAGCGAGACAAACGGCGATGCCGACGCGACCTTGCCCGCCAGGAGCTTCTCGAGATCCCGCGCCTTGAAGCCGCCGGCGCCCGAGCGCTGGACGTATTCGTCCGAGAGCGACGCTTCGACGTAGTCCGCCGGCGGCGCGAGCGAGCTGCCGCCACCGGCCTCCATGGTGAAGACGACCTGATCGTTCTTGAAATCTGTGGGCTTCAGCCACGCTTCGACGCCGTTGGTGAACCGCACGATGGTGACGCCAACCTCCGGCAGCTCGCGTCGCGACAAGGTGACGCCGGTTTCCGGCTTGTGCTCCATCAGGGTGCCGGTCGCGGCGGTGTCGGTCCACGCGGTGACAGCCGTCTTGTCCGCTGATGCGAGTGCGTTCTTGAGGTCCCCGTCGCTCGGAACGCGAATCCCGGCCTTTTGCGGCGAGACCGCCATCACCGTGCGGTTGTCGTCGCGCAGCAGGCGCCTGGCCATCTCGGTGACTTCCGCAACGCTGATGCCCGGGAGCACCTGTCTCACGAGCTCGTATTCGTAGGTGATGCCAGGGGCCGGCTCGTTCTCCAGAAAGTACGACAGGCATTCCTGCGCAAGCGACCCGCTTTCGGTCTTGTCGCGCTCGTTGTACGCGCGCTCGTACGCCGCGGCGAGCCACTTCTTCGCGCGGTCGAGCTCGGAGGGCGAGAACCCGAAGTCGTGGAGGCGCCTGGCTTCGACCGCGATGGCCGTGGCGCCTTCCTCGATCTTCCCATCCGGCACCCGAGCGCCAAGCGAGAAGGTGGCCACCGTCCTGCCGAGGCTCCCTTCCGACCCGCCGGCGCCCAGGAACCTGGCGTCAGGCTTCCGCACCAGTTCGCCGAAGCGCTCGTTGAACATGTCGTCCATGAGCCGCTCGACGACATCGCGGCGGTAATCCGCGACGCGCCCCTGGCTCTCTTTCGGCCGCTTGCGCACGATCTGCACGCTCGACTGGGTGACTTCCGAATCGGTGACGATGCTGATGGAGAGCCGGTGGGGAATCGGGACGGTGCCATCGGGCACTTTCGCCGCCAAAGCGCGGGCCTTGAGCCCGGCGAAGTTCGTCCTGATCGCTGTTTCCATCTGCTGCGCGTCGATGTCGCCGACCGCAATGACCGCCATCCGCTCTGGTCGATACCAGGTGTCGTAGAACGCCCGCAGCCGCGCGACGGGCGCCGTGCGAATGACGTCGGGCTTCCCGATCGGCAGACGCTGCGCGTAGCGTGAGTTCAAGTACAGCACCGGAATCTGTTTGTCGCGGATACGCGATTGGGCGCCGAGCCCGCCGCGCCATTCCTCGATCACGACGCCGCGCTCTTTCTCCACTTCCGTCGGATCGAGGGCGAGGCCGCCGGCAAAATCGGCAAGCGCTGTCAGCCCGTTCGCCACGATCTCCGGCTTGTCCGTGGGGAGCTCGAGCATGTACACCGTCTCGTCGAAGCTCGTATAGGCGTTCACGTGTGGTCCGAGCCGTGCGCCAATCGATTCGAAAGTCGATACCAGCGCGCCGGGCTTGAAATGCGTGCTGCCGTTGAACGCCATATGCTCGATGAAGTGGGCCAGCCCCTGCTGGTCGTCCGCTTCTTCCAACGACCCCGCCTTGACGGCGAGCCTCAGCGACACGCGTTTCTCGGGCCTGGCGTTCTGTCGCACGAAATATGTGACGCCGTTGGACAGCGTGGCCGTGTGAATCGCCCGATCGAACGGAATTTTGTCCCGCGGGTTGAATCGCGGCGGTGCCGTCGTCTGCGATTGCGTAGAGACGATGGCCGGCGCTGCCGCGAGCGCTGTCAGGATCGCGACGAGGCGAACATTTCGGTGCAGGTACATAAAATCCACTCTAACAGTGATCAGCCGACGTGAACGCGAGGACGCCGCAGCGGGTCGGGCACGGACTGTCGCAGGACTTCCCGCGTGACGGGGGCGGTGTCTCCTTCACCAAACGCGAGAAACTTCAGCAGGTACGTGATCGGATTGCCTTCAGTCCAACCGAAGTACACATGTGGGATCTGATGGGTCTGATCGCGAATGTAGAGCAGCAGCGCGGCGATGGCGTTGGGAATGGCCGGGCTCTGGCAGCGCAGAACCCGATGACGGCCGACCTGCACGCCTTCCACCGTCAGCACCTGGCTGAACTGCGATGCGTCGCCAGGGCGGATCTCGAGAAACAGCACCGGGTCGGTCGGCGAGAGGCGGTGGGAGTCGGTCGCCTCGCGCAGCTTATCCTCGTACTCCTCGAGGATTCCCAATCGGGGACGGCTCGCGATGATCCGGATGTCCTCGCCCTGGCTTGCCGCGGCGGTGATGAACCTGGACGCCGCCTCATCCGGTTCGATGCCGGTCACGCGCAGCTCGGTCGACCGCAGCGCGCGCGAGACGAGCGAGCTGCCGATGATCGTCAGGATGAAGACCGAGGCGATCTTGATCCCCTCGGGCCGCTCGAAGATGTTGGTGATCGTGGTGTAGACAAACACCACTGTGATCGCCAGGAACGGGACAAAGTGTCGCCGGCGCCGCCACGCCGAAATCGCCACGGCCAGCGCGGCCGAGCTCATCAGCACCAGCACGCCTGTCGCGTAGGCGCCGCCCTGCGCAGTGACGCTGGCGTCGAAGATGACGGTGACCAGAACGGTGATGCCGGTGAAGAGGACCACGAGCGGGCGGTTGGCGCGCGCCCACTCGGGCGCCATGCCGTATCGAGGCAGGTAACGCGGAACCAGATTGAGCAGCCCCGCCATCGCCGACGCGCCCGCGAACCACAGGATGGCCATCGTGGCGGCGTCGAACAGCGTGCCAAAGCCGGTGCCCACGAGCTCGTGGGCGAGGTAGGCGAGGGCCCGGCCGTCGGCCGGGTGGCCCGGCTGAAAGGCGTCCGGCGGGATCAACACCGCGCTCACCAGGCTGCTGGCCATCAGCATCACGCTCATGATCAGCGCGGCCGTGGTAAGCAGTTTCTTCGTGTTGCGAATCCTGCCGATCGGCGCCGCCTCCGTGTCGGAGCGATCGCCGCCGACGAGCGGCATGACGGCCACGCCCGTTTCGAATCCCGACAACCCGAGCGCGAGCTTCGGAAAGAGGAGCGCCCCCATCGCGAGCATCATGATCGGGCTGCCGTGCCGCGTCACAAGAGCCAGTTTCCAGTTGTCGAAGAGCTCAGGGTGCTGCCAGATGTGATGAAGGCTCACGCCCAGGACAACGATGTTCAGCGTCAGGTACGCCGCCACGAGGACGACCGCGATCGTGATTGCTTCGCCGAATCCTTTTAGAAACACGGCGCCGAGCGCGAGCAGGAGCAGCAGGGTGACCGCCATCGGGTGGTCCAGCCACGACGGGGTCAAGGGATTCTCGATCAGATGCGCCGTCGCATCCGCAGCCGAGAGCGTGATGGTGATCACGAAATCGGTCGCCGCGAAGCCCAGTAGGCAGAGCACCACGAATCGGCCCTTCCATTGCGGTAACAGGTCTTCGAGGATCAGGATGCTGCCCTGGCCGCGAGGGCTCATCTCCGCGACGCGCCGGTACATCGGCAGCGCGCCGAACAGCGTGAGCACGATCAGGGCGAACGTGGCGACGGGAGACAGCACGCCGGCCGCGAGAAACGCGATGCTTGGCTGATACGCCAGCGTCGAGAAATAGTCGACGCCGGTGAGACACATCACCTTCCACCACGCGGCCGTGTGCGCCGGCTGCGCGTGAGGCCCTGTGGGCTCGCGGGATCCCTCGTAAAACCACCGCGCGAGCTGCTGCTTGAAGGGGCTCAATCAGGCCGCTTGGTCGGATCGTTTCGCGGATCGACGTACGTCGTGGCTGAAGGGCCGGTGCCCGTGATCTGGATGACCACGCCTTCTTCCCTGGTCATCGCGAAATGGTTCACGCCGGGCGGCTCCGTATAGAAGCTGCCGGGCGGCAGCTGCTTCAGCGCTTTCTCGTCGAACTGGCGGCCGTACCCGAAGTACCAAGTACCTGACACCACAGTCGCGACCCGGTCGTCGGGGTGCGCATGCGCCTCGATTCTGGTGTGCGGGCCCGCGCGAAGCAGGAGCGTGTACAGGCCGGCTTTCGTCGGATCCCCTTTGAGGATCACCGTTTGTATGCCAGGCACCGCCGATGTGCCGACGAGTGACGAAGCGCCGGTCGGCCACGTGACTTCACCCGGCGCGATCCGCTGCTCGGCGTTCTGGCCGGCGCCGACCGAGATGCCGGCCCAGGCATAGGCGAAGGCGACGACCAAACCCCCGAGAGTGATGTTGTTGAGGGGTGAACGGTGGGTCATGGGTGTGCGGCCAAGACTGTAGAACGAACTGATCGGTCAACACAAGGATGCAAGGGCGATGCCTCAGCCGATCGGCGCGCGCGCTCATCCTTACAGAATTCGCTGCGGCCCGCCTGTTCTGTAACTCCGCGATGTCCATAGTGTCAGCTCGGTCCCGCGGTGTGAACAACGCGGAGCCGCGAAACCTCTGTGACGGAGCCACTTGCCCGCGTTTGTCGCCAGCGTAACCGTGGGCACGAAAATGGCACTGCCGGACGCCGGCAGGTGATTCATGCTTCCCGCCGTTGTTGCGGCTGCGTCCAATGGGGCGGTCTTTCAGGATCCACTCGGCGAGCGGCGCCCGATTTCCGATTCAAGCGGCGCCGACACACGCGAGTTTCTCTGTTTACGCGGCGAGATCACATCCGCGCCCTCCTTCGAGTTCGCGCTGCGCGAGCGAGTGAGCCGCCTCGCAGGCTTTCGGCACTCCTACTACGCGCGCATCCGTAGCGTCGAGCGGCTGAGCGACGGGACGCTCGCGCTGGTCTCGGACCAGACGCCGGGGGTGCGGCTGTCGCAGGTGCTGGAGAGCGTCGACCGGCAGCGATTGACGCTCGATATCAATACGGCGCTGTCGCTCATCCGGCAGCTCGTGCCCACCGTCGCAGTCCTCCATGAGCACGCGCCCGACATCGCGCACGGCGCGATCGGACCCGAGCGCCTCATCCTCACGCCTCATGCACGGGTGATCATCGTCGAGCACGTCTTCGGCGCGGCTCTCGAACAGCTTCGCTATTCTCACGCGCAGTGCTGGCGCGAGCTCCGCATACCGCTGCCGCGATCGTCGGGACTGCCGCGCTTCGATCACCGAGCCGACGTGACGCAAATTGGCGTGGTGGCACTCTCGCTGGTCCTCGGCCGCCTCCTGCAAGAGGACGAATATCCGCATGTCGGTGACGTCGTCGCATCGGCGTGGGCGATCTCGGCGCGTGGAGGTCTCGAGCCGTTGCCGCCGGGCTTCCGTTCGTGGCTGATGCGCGCGCTCCAGCTCGACCCGGCACATTCGTTCTCGTCGGCGGTGGAAGCTCGGAACGAGCTCGACAAGATGGACTACATCGCGGCGCCGCAGGCGCTGGAAACATTCGTCGAGCGGTATCAGGCCTCGCTCGACCGCGCAGCCGGGCCGGCGCCCACCACCGACCCGCCGAAGGTCACGAGCGCGCCGAGGCTCGTGGAGGCGCCGAAGGTCTCTCGGCCCACCCTCATTGAAGCCCCGGCTGCGGAAGCTTCCGAGGCCACCGAAGCCCCCGAAACCGAACACGCGCTGCTCGCGCCGATTGCCGCGGCCGTCAGCGTCGCGCCGCCGCGGAGTGTCGAACCGCCGTCGTGGGCGGCAGTCATCACGCCCACCGTTCCGATCGATTTCGCCCAGTTCGCCCAATTCGCCCAGGAGGAACCAACCGTGCCCAAGGTCATGAGACCGCGACGCTGGCCGCGACTGGTGGCCTCCGCCGCTGTGGTGCTGGCGATCCTGTCCGGCGCAGCGCTGGCCGGCCGCCGCTATTTCGTGTCCCATGCCGCGGGGCTTGCCACCGGGACGCTGATGATCAACACGAATCCTGGCGGCGCGCAGGTCGTCGTGGACGGCCAGCCGCGCGGCGTGTCACCGATCACGCTGACGCTGGGTGCGGGCACCCATGTCGTCGAGCTGCGCGGCGAAGGCGACCCGCGTTCGATCCCGATCACGATTGCGGCCGGCGCACAACTCGCGCAGTACGTGGATCTGCCCAAAGTGGCGATGCTCGTCGGCCAGCTTCGCGTGCGCACGGAACCGACCGGGGCGAAGGTGTCCGTCGACGGGATCGCCCGCGGCGTGTCGCCGGTGATCGTTGCTGATCTGACGCCGGGTGTCCACGCGGTCACCTTCGACAGCGAGACCGGATCGGCCAGGCACGAGGTCACGGTCGAGGCAGGTATCACGGGATCGCTCGTCGTAACGCTCGCGCCCTCCCAGACCGCGCCGACATCGGGCTGGATCGCGGTCAAGGCGCCGATCGACGTGCAACTGTTCGAGAACGGGCGCTTGCTCGGCACGAGCGAGAGCGACCGGATCATGGTGTCGGCCGGCAAGCACGAGATCGAGATCGCGAATCAGCCGGTCGGATATCGCGCCGTCCGGACGGTGCAGGTGGCGCCGGGGAAGGTGACGCCGATCGCGATCGAGCTGCCCAAGCAGAAGCTTGCGCTGAACGCGGTCCCCTGGGCGGAGGTCTGGATTGACGGAGAAAAGATCGGCGACACGCCGATTGGGGACCACGTGGTGTCGGCGGGACCGCACGAAGTGATCTTTCGGCATCCTGAGCTCGGCGAGCAGCGCCACGCGATCACGGTCACCGTGGCCGCGCCCGCGCGGCTCAGCGTCGACATGAGGAAGAAATGAACCGATCGTATCGACGGGCGCTGGCGGCCGTCGCGCTGGCGGGCCTGGCGACAATGCGAGGTGTGGACGCCCGTGCGGCCGATGATTCGCTGGCCGCGGCGCGCGATCTGTATGCAGCCGCCGCGTACGAAGATGCGCTGGCGGTGTTAAGTCGCCTGCGGCCGGCCAACGGTCCGGCCGAGGGACGCGCCATCGAGCAGTATCGAGCGTTCTGCCTTCTCGCGCTGGGGCGCGGGGCCGAAGCCGAACACGCCATCGAGACGATCGTCGTGGGGGAGCCGTCGTATCACCCGTCCGCCGCCGATGCGTCGCCTCGCGTGCGCTCTGCGTTCAGCGACGTCCGGAAGCGCATGCTGCCGAGCCTCATTCAACAACAGTACGGCCAGGCGAAGGCGGCATTCGATCGCAAGGAGTTTGCAGCGGCAGCCGATGGCTTCCAGCGTATCCTCGAGATACTGGCCGATCCGGATGTTGGGGCCGCGGCAAATGCGCCGCCGCTGTCGGATGTGCGGACCCTGGCGTCCGGGTTCCATGAGCTGAGCGCGACGGCCGCCGCTCCGCCGCCTCCACCCAAGCCGCCGCCGCCCCCTCCCGCTCCTGTTGCCGCCGCAGAACCCGCGCGCCCCGCGGCGCCGCGTATTTACACGAGCGACGATGCGGACGTCGTGCCGCCGACGGTCGTGCGTCAACTGCTGCCGCCGTTTCCGCTGACGCCGCTGATGCCCACGCAGGCGGGGCAGGGCGCCCTGGGAGTGGTCATCGATGAAACCGGCGCCGTGGAATCCGCGATGATGATCAAGCCGATCAGCCCGCCGTACGATCGGAAGCTGCTGGAAGCGGCCATCATGTGGCGATACAGGCCCGCGACGCTCAACGGCAACCCGGTGAAATTCCGCCGGCTCGTGCAGATTAACGTCGTCCCACGCTAGAACATTGCCAGCGGATTGACGATCGCGCCGGTGCTGCCAGGCACCTGCGGCGGAGCCACGACGAGCAGGAACTCCCAGCGATTCAGCCGCGCCGCGGTTTCCGCGAGGCGATCCAGTTGGACGCCGTCGAGTAGATACACACCGAGCGCCGCGAGCACCAGTCGATGGTCCGCATGCGGGTCGCCGGCGATCGCCCGGACCCCGCTCGTCACGGCCACGCCGCGCGCCTTCAGCCAGGGGATCACCGAGAGATCGAATCCGCCGTTGCCTGGTGCTCGGCCGCCGGCGCCGGTGTTATAGACGAACAGCGCATCGCCGGCCGAGACTCTGAGGCCGGCCTGTTTTTCCCACGCTTCGATGTCTTCCGGATAGACAGGCGATCCTGGTTGGCGCGCCGGCCCCTTTAAACGTGTCATGTCGATCAGGATGCCGCGCGAGACGAAGCCGTCCTTGAGGTTGTCGAGACCCAGCTTCGTGCACCCGGCTTCTTCGGTGACGGTCTCTTTGAGCGGAAACCCGTTATAGAGCTTTCCGTTGTCGCTGTCGTGGCAGAGCGCGTCGAGATGCGTCATGCCGCCGTGGACGTGGAACTCCTGGATGTCGCTGCTGAAGCCGGGATTTCCGCGCGGGTCGTCGGCCGGAAAGGTTTTGAATCGGATTTCGTAAAACGAGATGCCGTGCGGCTTGCCGTCGGCCTTCGATTCCGCCGGTTTGGGCGACAGCACGACCCTGCGCTCCAGCGAGACGACCGTCCCAGTCCTGGCCAGCGCCATCGCCTGCTGACGCTTCTGCTGGGTCACCAGGTTCAGCGCGCCGAGCTGATCGTCTTTCCCCCATCGACCCCAGTTCGACTGCTCGGTCATCCAGCGGTCGGCCTGCGCCTTCGTGACGGGCGCGTGATCCGACGTCGGACCGACGGGCTGCTGTGTGTACACGGTCATTCCCGCCAGGGCCAGCGTGACCAGCACGGAACCGGCGGCCAGCGATAAGAATTTCATGACTGTCCCCCTTGTACGTCGTGTCCGCCTTTAGGCGGACAGTCTCATCGACCGGCCGCAACCTCGTCGTAGTACTGCCCGATGCTGCGCATGAAAGTCAGCGTGCTGACTGTGTGCGCCCAGCCGAGGTCGTCGAGTTTGAGCTGTTTTTCGAGCTGGTTCTTCGCGACGCGCATTTTCACGAGCTCCGCCATCCGCCTGTTCATCGTCTCGAGCTTGGGCACGTACGCGCGCACGTCCTCTTTGGTCAGCACACGGCCGTGACCTGGAATGACCGTGTCGAAGTCGATCTTCAAGAGATTGTTCAGCGTCTTGACGAACTCCAGCGCGCTCCCGCCGTTGTTGTAGTCGATGACCGGCATGCCGTCGATGACCAGATCGCCGGAGTGCACGGTCCGGAGGTCGGGGAAGTAGATGACGGTATCGCCGTTGGTGTGGCCGCGGCCCAGATACATCAGCTGCACTTCCACGCCGCCCAGGAAAACCGACGCCTGATCGTTGAAGACGATGCGCGGGGGACCCGGCTGCCTGTTCCTGATGATGTTGTCGCGGATGTTGCGGTGCGCGATGATCTCAATGCCGCGATTGAGAATCTCGCCGTTGCCGCCGATGTGATCGGTGTGGTGGTGGGTGTTGAGAAGATATCTGATCGGCTGCGCCGTGATGCTCTTGATCTTGTCGAGCACGTCCGGCACGTTCGGCGCGAACTTGTCGTCCACGACGATCACGCCATCCGTCGTGACGCGGACCGCGACGTCGCCCGCCTCGTGCAGCAACCCATCGTCCACCGAATTGGCGCCGCATCCGTTTGGCGCGCACGCGTTGAACGGTCCTCTCACGACGTAGAGGTTGTCCTTGACCTTCTCGATCCGCATCGGCCCGGGCGTGAGCTTCTGTTGTGTAACCGCGTGAACGGTCAGGACGGCCAGGACCGCGACGAACGCAACACCGAGCGATACGCGCATCACGCCCTCCACGAGATTCGCAGGGCTGAAGCCCTGCGATCTAGTACAGCGTTTTCGTCGCCTCCGGGTTAAACGGCACGAGCTCCTCGAACCGGCCGTCGCGAATCTTCGCCGCCCACGCCGGATCGACCAGCAACGCGCGCGCGATGGCGACCAGATCGACCTCGCCGTCCTCGACCATCCGGACCAGCCGATCCAATCCGGCATTATTGCCCGTCTTCCGCTCGATGAGGCCGGCCACGAAATCATTGTCCAGGCCGACCGAGCCCACCGTGATCACGGGTTTGCCGGTCAGTTTCTTCGTCCACCCCGCCAGATTCAAGGCCGAACCTTCGAATTCCGGTTCCCAGAAGCGCCGTCCCGAGCAGTGGAAGACGTCCACGCCGGCGTCACGAAGAGGCGCCAGCCAGCTGGCGAAGTCGTCCGGGTTCGCGGCGAGCTTCGCGTGGTAGTCCTGAAGCTTCCATTGTGAGAATCGCAGCACGATCGGGAAGTCGGGTCCAACAGCGCGGCGGCACGCGCCAATGACCTCGACGGCAAAGCGGGTGCGCGCGATCAGATCGCCGCCGTAGCGATCGGTCCGCGTGTTGGTGGCGTCCCAGAAGAATTGATCGATCAGATACCCGTGTGCGCCGTGCAGCTCGATGCCGTCGAACCCAAGGCGCCTGGCGTCGGCGGCGGCCCGGCCGTATGCATCGACGATCGCCGCGATCTCGGTCTCGGTGAGCGGCTCGCCGACTCGTTCGCCAGGCCTGGACAGACCAGACGGGCTGACCGTCGGCGCATCTGGAAACGGTTCGGAGCCTGGCTTTCGCAGCGCGCCGACGTGCCAGAGTTGCGGCATGATCTTGCCGCCGACGCCGCGCACAGCTGCGAGCACTTCTGCCCAGCCGGCCAGCGCCTCCTCGCCGTAGAAATTCGGCACCGCCGGATTACCGGAAGATGCCCGGTGGGAGATCACCGTCCCCTCGGTAATAATCAGGCCGACGCCGTTTTCGGCGCGACGGCGGTAATAGGCCGCGACGTCCGGTCCCGGTACCCCGCCCGGCGAGAACGCCCGGGTCATCGGGGCCATGACGATGCGGTTGGGCAGCGTCAGGTTCTTGATCGTGCACGGCGTGAACAGCGGTCCGACGGAAAGCGGCATTCGCCCCGATTCTATATTGACTCGATATGACGCCACCGAAACCGACGGGTCCCGATGCCTTTCACGACTTCGAGCACAACGGTTGGCAGCGAGCCGCGGCGCATTATCCAGACACGTTCGGGACGCTGACCGCCCAGACAACCGAACCGCTTCTGGACGCGGCCGGCGTTGGAACGGGCGCGCGTGTGCTCGACGTCGCGACCGGCCCGGGCTATGTGGCTGCTGCCGCGGCGGCGCGTGGCGCCCGAGTGGTCGGTCTCGACTTTTCACCGTCGATGATCGCGGAGGCGCGACGCCGCTATCCGGACATCGAGTGTCTCGAGGGGGACGCGGAGGCGCTGCCGTTTGACGACGACAGCTTCGACGTTGTGCTTATGAATTTCGGATTGCTTCACCTGGCGCGGCCGGAAGCCGCGATCGCGCACGCGTACCGCGTGCTCGCTCCTGGCGGTCGATATGCCTTCACCGTTTGGGACAGGCCGGAGAAAGCGGTCGGCTTTGGCATCGTCCTGCGGGCGATGGAGACCTGTGGCACGACAGATGTCGGCCTGCCTGATGGTCCACCGTTCTTCCGGTTCAGCGATCCGGGCGAGTGTCGTCGAGCGTTGGCGCAGGCCGGATTCGAGAACGCAGACGTCAGGCAGTTGCCGTTGATCTGGAGGCTGTCGTCTGCCGATGCGCTGTTCGAGGCGGCCCTGAACGGTGGCGTTCGGACGTCAGCCGCCCTGCAGGCGCAGACGCCGCAGGCGCTCGCCGCCATTCGACGCGCAGTTCAGGTCGCGCTTCAACCGTATGTCGAGGGCTCGACCATCGCCTTGCCGATGGCGGTCGTCCTCGCGTCGGCGAGCAAACCGTGACAACTCTCCACCACGGGGGACACAGAGGACCCGGAGGATCGATCTTGTTTGGAAGGCGACAGGATTGTTCCTCATGTCCTCCGCGTCCTCCGTGGTAGTCAGGTTTCGCGTGGAGGTTTCGTGACTCGTTTTCATTTTCTCGTCGATACGTTCGAAACCGAACGTCTGAAGACATTAGGCGTCTGGTCGCAGGTACCTGACGATCGGATGGATTTTCGCCCGGAGCCGCGCGCCCGATCGCCGCTCGAGCACATGGTTCACCAATGCGTCAGCGAGGACCTCTGGATGCGCAACATGCTCGGGATCGCCATCGATCGACCGCCGCTGCCGGCTGAAGAGACGCGTATGGGGTTTCTCGACCACTACGCCTCCTGCTCAGCCGAGCGCGTCGACCGTATCGCGCGCCAGCCGGACGAGTGGTTCGAGCAACCGACCGAGTTCTTCGACGTCGTGCGTTCGCGCGCCTGGGTTTTGACACGGCGCTTTACCCATTCATCGCACCATCGCGGTCAGTTGACGGTCTACCTGCGGCTGTGGGGGCAATCGCTGTATTCCACCTACGGGCCGACGGCCGATACAGGCGGCCTCGCCCAGAACGGCGGCCGGGTGATCTATCCATATGCGTCCGTCGACGATCTGCTCGCGCAGAGCGCGCGTGGCGGGGACGCGCCGCCGCTGCCCGATCCCGGAACGACACCCGTGACTGAACGACCGCAATAGTGGGACGGTCTGAGTTGCAGGCATGACCATGGAGGAGCTTCATGAGAGGTGGCATTTCGATTCTGGCGACCGTCGTTGCGCTGTTCGTGCCTGGCATGCCTGCGTTCGCCATGCAGGACGCTCAGGCCGCCGACAACGTCGAGAGCTTGAATCCCTCGACGATGTACGATGCGTTCTTTGCGCCGCATCGCGAAGGAACGATGTTGGCTCCAATCGGCGTTGACCGCGTCGACGGCAGGGTTGTGCACGATACGACACGGTAGGAGCACAGGGCGGGTAGGTCAGGCAGGTCGGGTAGGTCGGGTGGGTCAGGTAGGTCAGGTAGAGAAGATGACGCTGAGTCGGCGCGCGGTTCTCATCGGCGGCCTTTCGCTGGTCGCGGCCCGGTCCGTCCTCGCCGGACGTTTCCGCTTCCCGACCTCACCCTTCACGCTTGGCGTGGCGTCGGGCGATCCGACCGCGGATGGCGCCGTGCTCTGGACCCGTCTCGCGCCGGAACCGTTGACCGGTGGCGGCATGACGCCTGCGCCCGTCGAAGTCTTATGGGAGGTCGCGGCCGACGAACGGATGCAGCAGGTCGTCCGCCGGGGAAAAGCGATCGCCCGCCACGAGTCGGCGCATGCCGTTCACGTTGAAGTGAACGGTCTGCGGGAAAATCGCCCCTACTGGTACCGCTTCCGCGTCGGCGACGAGCTGAGCCCGACCGGCCGTACAAAAACGCTTCCCTCGCCCGGCGCCGCCGCCGATCGGATGCGGTTTGCTTTCGCATCGTGCCAGCATTTCGAATTCGGCTACTTCACGGCCTACGAGCACATGGCCGCAGAGGACCTCGACCTCGTTTTTCATCTCGGCGATTACATCTACGAAGCGTCGCGCCGCCCCGACCAGGGCGTGCCACGCCAGCACGTCGACGGCGAGGTGTTCACCCTCGAGCAGTACCGAACGCGACACGCTCAATATCGAACCGATCCCGGCCTTCAGGCGGCGCACGCGGCGTTCCCGTGGGTGGTCACGTGGGACGATCACGACGTGTCCAACAACTACGCCGGCGCGATCTCGAATCGGAACGACCCGGTCGACGCATTTCTGAAGCGCCGCGCCGCGGCCTACCAGGCGTATTACGAGCACATGCCGCTGCGCCGCACCGCCGGGCCGCACGGACCATGGGCGCGGCTGTATCGCCGGTTTTCGTACGGGAACCTGGCGGACTGTTTTGTGCTCGACACCCGGCAGTACCGCACCGACCAGCCGTGCGGCGACGGGGTCGCGTACCTCTGCGACGGGGCGTTCGATCCGAAGGCGACGATGATGGGAGCGGAGCAGCGTAAGTGGCTGATGGCCGGTCTCGATCGAAGCCGCGCCCGATGGAACGTCATTCCGCAGCAGGTGATGATGGCCGGCGTGGACTTCGCGCCCGGGTCCGATCGGAAGTTCTCCATGGATCAGTGGAGCGGCTATCAGGTGGAACGCAAGCGGTTCCTGCAGTTTCTCGCCGATCGCCGTCCGCGCAACCCGATCGTGCTGACCGGAGACATCCACAACCACTGGGTGAACGACTTGAAGGTGGACTTCGACGATCCGAAATCGCCCGTGGTCGGGACCGAGTTCGTCGGCAGTTCCATCACCAGTGGTGGCGACGGGGACGACATCTCGGAGAACATGCGGCCGGTCGTCGCCGAGAACCCG
Organism: Vicinamibacteria bacterium; assembly: GCA_041485905.1. Classification (GTDB taxonomy): domain Bacteria; phylum Acidobacteriota; class Vicinamibacteria; order Vicinamibacterales; family CAVVIG01; genus JAHFUI01. Next base: position 8,009 of record JBGPKK010000020.1, on the reverse strand, counting down.
TTCGTGAAGTTCTTCAACAGCCAGCGCGGCTACGTCTCGTGCGAGATCGCGCCGACTCGCATGCGCGCGGAGTTCCGGGTGCTGGACTATGTCTCGCGCCCCGGGGCGCCCCGCCGCACGCGCGCGGAATTCGTGGTCGAAGACGGCCGCTGCGGGGCCCAGCGCGTCTGAGCGCGGGGTCACCACCACCACCATGGCAGCCGGGGCCGGACGAATGCCGCCACGCCGGCCACGCCGATGACGCCGACCGTCAGGCAACCCGCCATCCAGAGCAACTGCTTCAACACGCGATCGGCGGTGCGATCGGCCGAGCGGTGATTTGTCAGCGCGAACCGCAGCATCAGGGCGAGTAAGCCTCCGGTGAGTATCGGCTCCAGCACCGTGACAACACGCAGACTGACTTGAATTGGGGGCACGGGCACGGTCCCTCTGAGCCCACGAAACACCGCGGAGCCCGGGTATTCGGCCAGAAATTGGAGGAACAACGCAGCTCCAATCAACGCCGGCAGCGAAACCAGCAGCGCCCGGAGTCCGCTGGTGCTGAGGGAAGAGACATAGAGGCTGCCGACGGTGAGCAGTGCGACGCCGGCCGCGAGCTGCGGCTGGAGGAAGCGTTCCAGGTCCAGAGCCGGATTGATGGAGGCCAGCAGCGCCGGCACGCCGAGCGCCAGCAGTAGCGCCAGGCCCACAGCCGTTCCCGCCTTGACGGCCCACTGCTTCCAGATCGCCACGGGAAGGAGCAGCTGCCACTCGAGCGTGCCGAGCTGTCGTTCTTCGGCGCTGGCGAGCGATCCAATCAGCATCGAGATCAGTGCCCCGTAGAAGGAGATCAGTGCCCCGTAGAAGAATGTGAGCCCGCTGAAGACGTCATCCACAGCGGGGACGCGAGCCCTCAGCGAAACGAGCGTCAGCCAGCCGAGCAGGTAGAGTCCGGCGACGGCAAACGCCATCTGCTGCAGCCGGAGCTCTTTCTTCACGAGCAGCCAGACCCGGGGGCGCTTCGTGAGCGCGGGCGCCCCGATGCTCGGCGTCGCCCCCCAGCGCAACCACTGCGGCAGATGAACATCCGGGCCGCCGCCGTCGATCGCCTCGAGCCGCATGAACATGCGCCAGCTCATGACGGCCCCGATCGCGCAGAGGCCCAGCGTTCCGCGCCACAGGACGGCCATCTCGAAGTCCGCGGCCGGTCCCGGCCCGTAGATCGCCACGTACACGAGATCACTCACCGTCAACATGACCCCGGGCAACGCGATGGTGAAGACTGTGCCGGCGATCGGGCTGCGGCACGCCATCGTGAGCCACGGCGCGACCGACAGGCCGCACAGCAAGGGCAGCAGGCCGATCGCCAGCCTCTGCGACTCGGGGAAGTGACTATCACCCCTCATGACGGCCCACGCCACCGCACCGATCGCCACCAGCATCGCCGCCAGCACACCAAGCTTGACGAGGAGGACACGTTGCCGGCGCGCCGGCTGGGAGAGCAGCAGGGCCAGTGTGCGATGGCTGTACTCGTGGCCGATCGACAGTGCGCCGAGCGCCGCCGCTCCGAGGAAGTACGTGGGGATCAAGAATCCGCGCAATCGGCTGAAGACACCGGCGGCGACCATCGCGACGAGACACGTCAGAAAGGCAAGCGACAGCGCCCGAATCTCCTTGGTGATCGGGCGGAACGCGAGCAGCGCGGCGCGCGTCATACCATCGCTCCGCCAGGCTGGAGCGTGGTGACGAAGATCTCTTCGAGGGTCAGCGCCTCGGTCGTCAGCGTCTCCGGCGACCGCAGCCGCAAGCGCTCCATGACTTCCACCGAGTTGCCGTTGACGACAACTTCCACGTCGCGGCCTCGCTGGCGAAGCACATGCGCGCCAGCCAGATCCAGCGTCCCGGGGTCATCGGGAAAGTGCGCGTAGATCTTCTGGTACCGCGCGCGCGCGACGTCGGCGTCCAGCGTGAGCACCTCGCGTCCACCCTCGATGATGGTGAACTCGTCGATCAGCCCCTCGAACTCGGAGATCAGGTGGGTCGAGACGAACACCGTTCGGCGCCCCGGGTCGCTGTCCTGGTAGGCGCCGATCACGGTGCGAATGAATTCGCGGCGAATGATCGGATCGAGGCCGGACGTCGGTTCGTCGAGCACCAGCAACTCCGGCTCCGGGCAGATGGCCGTGATGAGCGCCAACTGCGTGCGTTGCCCTTTGGACAGACGGCCGGTCTTCTGGCGAAGATCGAGCCGGAACTGATCGACAAGCGCCGCTTCGGTGCGCTGATTCCAGTGCGCGCGAAACGACGCGAAGTAGTCGAGCGTGTCGCGCACGGTCATCCACGGATAGAACGCGACCGTGTCCGGCACGTACGCGAGCCGCGATTTGACCGCCACCTCGTGACGCGCCGGATCGAGGCCGAAGACCTTCACGGCTCCGCTCGTCGGCCGCAGAAGATTCAAGAGGCACTTGATCGTCGTGGTCTTGCCTGCCCCGTTGCGGCCGAAGAAGCCGTAGCAGCGTCCCGGCTGCACCCGCAGGCTGAGGCCGTTCACGGCGTCGGCGCTGCCGTAGCGGCGAACCAGATTGTCGATCTCGATGACGGACGGTTCGGGAGTCATCGTCATAGGCCTCATGAACGCGCGGCGCGGTCGCGCTTGTGCTGGAACGCCTCGAACCGATCTTCTGTGAGTCTCAGAAATTCCGCTTTGCCGACCTGGAGGTGATGCGCCTGAATCACGGCCTCGTCTACCGCCTGCGTGACGAGCTCGAGACGCGCCGCCTTCTTTAACGGCGAGTGATTCGCGCGAACGAAGCAGCCTTTGCCCGCGACGGTCTCGATGACGCCCTGGCTTTCGAGCTCCGCGTAGGCCTTGGCCACGGTGTTGCGGTTGACGCGCAGTTCCTCGGCCAGCGGACGGATGGACGGCAGCGGCTCGCCGGGCTGGACGGCCCCCGACGCGGCGGCGGATTTCACCTGGTCCACCACCTGCAGGTAGACGGGCTTGCCGGACTTGAAGTTGAGCTGGAAGCGCATGGCGTGACTGTCATATGACAGTAGGACAGTTCGGCCGCCTTGTCAAGACGTACACTATTGGGCCCGCCACGTGAGTACGTACGGCGGACCTCATGAGGTCCGCCGCTGGGCGCGCTGATCACGCTCGTCTGAGTCGGTCAGTGTGTTAGCCGCACCGGCCAGCCGGTTGGCCGGCTGGATTTCGTCGCCGACCCGCGGCGATTTCGTGAGATAAACCGTTCATGGAGTTCGGACGTTTCGAAGGCGACATCATCGTCACGTTTCTGCCGGGACTGCAAGTGCAGTTGGACGCGGATGTGGTGTATGTGGATCCCGCCGACACGCGATGGATTGCGCCCAAGGGTTTCATCTCCGACGGCGCGTCGATTCCCCGGGCGTTCTGGTCGATCGTCGGCGGCCCTCTCGACGGGCCGTACCGGGGTCCGGCGTTGGTGCACGATCGGTACTGCGAGACGCAATCGGCCCCATCGCACGATGTTCATCGCATGTTTTATCTCGCCTGTCGCGCTGCGGGCGTCGGCGCGGTAAAGGCCAAGATTCTGTACGCGGCCGTGCGGATTGGCGGTCCCCGGTGGGGCGAGGACCTCATCGAGCCGCTGCCGTCCGCCCTGCCGTCGGATTTCGACCTGGACGGACCCGCCTCCCGCGATGGATCAGTTGGCGGCCCCGCAGCCCCGCTCACCTCGGTGCTCGATCCGAACGAGGTGGCGAACTGGATCAAACAGGATGATCCGTCGTTAGGAGATATCGACGATTACGCGAACGCCGCCGCCATCTGACGGCCGACTTTCACCTCGTCTGCTTCGTCCAATCGCCAAGAGGCGGATCCCGTCCGGAAAGCGAAGGCAGGCGTCCAGCGTTCGGTGGCGACTAAAAATTTGCCGCCAACCGGCCCTCGCTGGTATAGCATCTGTGCCGTAGTCACGCCGGCCAATGTCTCAAACCGCGATTCGGAGGATGATCACATGCGTCGAAGTGTTCTGCTAGTTGCGTTGGTGTGTGCGTTAAGCGTGGCCGGTGCGTCCGTGGCGTCGGCACAAGACGAAGGTTTCAAGGTGACCACCACCGACGTTGGGCCGGTGATCGGACTTGGTGGGATCGCCGGGGCGGGCATCGGCTTCGGTGGCCGCTTCGAGAAGGGGTTCATGGACCTTCCTAATCTTCGCAACGGTGTCCTCGGGATCGGGATCAGCGTTGACTACTTCAGTTTTGGCACATCATTCTTAACCACCTCCGGCTACGACTACAAGGTCATCCCGGTTGCCGTGACCGTGAACTACCACCTCAAGCTCGACAACACGAAGCTCGATCCGTTCTTCGGCGCAGGTCTCGGCTATGAGCACTTTAGCGTCAGCGGCCCGAGCTGCATCATTGGAGGCATCGACTACTGCAGCACCACATATAGCAGCGGCGTCTACTTCGTTGGTCACGCCGGCATCCGCTACTTCTGGCAGCCGAAATTGGCGTTGTATGCCGACGTCGGTTCAGGCGCGGGGGCGTTGCACGTCGGTATCATGTTCAAGCTCGGGGAGTAGCCCCCAGATCGAGACCTGCCCTCATCAGTCCGGGCGGCGGAACGTGCGAATCGCGTCAAGGAACGCGTCGCCGAAATCCGCCGCCTCTCTTACGCCCGCGCGGTCACGCCCCCCCTCACTCGTACCCTTTACACGCAAAGGCGGCTCACATATAGTCCGCTCTGTAAACGCGCCTCCTCGAGGAAGCCATGAAGAATACCGAAGTAAGAGTCTGGACTGTGTTCATCACCCTTGGCTTGGCAGCATTGTTCCTGCCTCAGCGTGTGACGGGGCAAGGCTCCGCGGGTGCTGAGGTCCTCACAAATGAATCCGTGGTCCAGATGGTGGTCGGCAAGGTGCCGAAGGATCTGATTCTCACGAAGATTCAATCCACGAGCACCGCATTCGACATTACGGCGAACGGACTGGTGAGCCTGTTCCAACGCAAAGTGTCGACGGACACGATCAAAGCCATCATGCAGGCCTCCGCCGGTAACCCCAATAGCAAGGAATTGCTGGAGAACAGCGCCATCGTTTACATGGTCACCAATGGACTGCCGCGCGATATCATCGTCGCCAAGATTCAGTCGGGGAAACCAGGATTCGACCTCACAACCAATGGTCTGATCAGCCTGAATCAGAACAAGGTGCCACAACCCGTGGTGAAAGCGATGATGGCGTCAGCCGCGGCCACGCCTTCGACATCTGCGGCTTCACCGAAGCCCCCTTCGTCGGCCGCGCCAGCTTCCCCAGCTCCGGGGGCCGTGTCTCCGCCTTCGAATGCTGGCCAGACCACCGCCCCTACCGCCGCACGTGGATCGGCCGGGGGCACGGGCAGCCAAGATAAGAAGTCCACTGCAGCGGAAAAGAAGAAGTCCGATGAGGCGGAAAGGAAAAAGTAAACGTCGTGGCGTCTGCCCGCCAACTCATCGTTCCGGGCGGCGGAACGTCGGAATCGCATCCAGAAACGCGTCGCCGAAATCCGCTTTCTTTACACCCACTCCGTAAATCTCGTGTACGTCGTCGATCGTCTTGGGCCGGCACTGCGTCATGTCTTTGAGCGGCCAGTCGCTCCAGGAATTCGACTGGGTCGAACTTCAGATGGGTCGTCCCGTCCGCTATTGATGGCGGAGCGTGAGCCACACGTTTCCATCGCTGTCGAGGCGCAGCCGATCCTGGGCAATCGGTGAGCGCAAGGCATATCGACAGAGGTGCTCGAGACGATCACGTTGACCCGCCCGCGCCGCAATCCCCGCGTGCAGATCGAAGCCGCCCAGCTGTGCATGACACGGTCCCGGCGTCAGCAGCCGCTGCGCCACCGGTTCGCCGGAGTCTTCCTCGTGCCTGGACAGATGCTGCAAAGAGAAGTCGCGAACTATCGTCGCGCGATCTCGCTGCGGGAGCTGTTTCAGCTCAAGCAACTCTTCGGCGTAAGTGCTCAAGCGATCGCGTATCGCTGCAAGGACCTCGGCATCATCAGTCAACCGACCCTTGCCGGTGTGTTCAAGGTTTTTGGCATCAAGGGATGGCGGCGGAGCGAGCCGAACGCTCTGCCGAAAGAACGGCCATCTCGTTTCGAACGCCTGTGCATTCGCGCGCTGGCTGAAGATGTGATCTCCGAGGCGAAGGCTTCGGGAGCTGCTGCGGAAAACCGTTCGCGAAGTCGTCGAGAGTCTCAACCGCCCGCCCATCGCTTACACCGGAAGTATTGTTGCGTCCGAGGTGCCGGAGAAGTACGCTTAGACGTACTGTCTGAGGCGCACTATGGCTAAAATTCCCGCGATCATCCCCGTCACGGATCTGCGACAAGACGCCGCCGCCGCCCTGAAGCGCGCGCGCGATTCCCGCCAGCCAGTCGTGATTACCCAGCGCGGCCGCGCGACCGCGGTGCTGGTCAGCATCGAAACTTACAAAGCTGCCGAACATGAGCGGGATTTGTTGCGCCTGCTGGCGAAAGGCGACAGGGAAATCGGGGCGGGCAAGGGCCACGACCTCGATGCCGTGCTGGCCGACGCTGACGAGTTGCTCGCCGGGGACTGAGACCGGTGCGCGTCCGGTTCACGCCGTCCGGGCGGGCGCAGTTTCTGGCGGCCGTCACCTACATCCGGGCTGACAACGTCGACGCCGCTCGACGCTTCAGGCGTCGCGCCGAGCAGATTCTCCGACGTCTCGAACGGTTCCCGAACTCCGGTCGAAAAGTTCCAGAGTTTCCTGACCTCCCGTACCGCGAGGTCATCGTCAAACCCTATCGATTCTTCTATCGCCCACTGGGTGGCATCGCCTGGATTGTCGCCGTCTGGCACGGCGCTCAGCGCCCCGAGAAACCGCGATGAATCCAGCTGATGTGCGCGATCGAACGACCCACGCGCTGCGCCTCGATCTGATCGGGCCTGACCCTGGCGAGCCGCAGGTCTCGGAGATTCTCGCCATCCCGCCCTCGCGTTGGTATCTCACTGGGTTCCTCGTTCCGTGGAACGCGTGATCGCGGATGACGATCACGCGTTCATCACGTCCGCGAACTTCACCGAATGGGCGCAGCAGCGCAATGTTGAAGCAGGCGTACTGATTCGCGACCGTCACTTTGCGGGCCAGCTGAGACAGCAGTTCGATGGACTGGTGCAGTCTACGCAGGTTCGCCGGCTACCTGGCTTCTGAAAGTCCGAACACCGCAAAGCGCATGACGCGCGATTTCTCGAATGAATTGGTGCCGGAGGAGGGGGTCGAACCCTCACGGGGCGTAAACCCCACGGGATTTTGAGTCCCGCGCGTCTGCCAGTTTCACCACTCCGGCGTGGGGGAGAACCGCGACCGCATGGGCAGCGCGGCGGCGACAGGCGAACGTTCAGTATAGCCGGCTCACGCTTTCCGTCCCGTTGAGCGTGCGTGACGCACATCCCGTGTGTCGGCGCCCATCCGCTCAACGTCAGCCCCAACCTCGGCCGTTACAGTCACTTACCTTGGGTTCTGCCAGCGACCGGGAGGCGCACGCGGCGGCGAAATTCAAGAAAGATCGCGGTTTTACGGCCATTTCTCGTTGATCGGGGCGGTCAGCTGCTGTATACTGAAAAGACTGCCGGCACGACTTCGGCCTTCCATACTGCGCTACCTAACAGGGGGAACCGTGACGTTTCAAATCGGCGACAAGGTCATTTACCCGAACCATGGGCTCGGGATCGTCGAGCGCATCGAAGACAAGACCATTCTGGGCACCACGTGCGGGTTTTATCACCTCCGGATCGTCGCGAACGAAACGATCGTCCTCGTTCCGGTGTCCAACGTCGACGGCGTCGGCCTCCGCCGCGCCATCTCCGACGACGAGGTGGAGCGGCTCTTCGGTCTGCTCGTGGACGGCAAGATCGACAATCATCAGAACTGGAAAGGCCGCTTCAAGGACAATTCGGACAAGATGCGGACGGGCTCCATCTACGACATGGCCGACGTGCTCAAGAGCCTGACGTTCCTGAGCAAGTCGAAGAGCCT
>JBGPKK010000019.1:0-46483 GCA_041485905.1 Vicinamibacteria bacterium | reverse complement strand
GGCCGTTGGGCGATTCCGCCGCTCCGGCTCTACAATCTTGAGCCTTGACTCTCGTCATCCTTCTTGCGTACGCGATCGGGTCGGTGCCTTTTGCGCTGTTGCTCGCGCGCAGGTGGGGCGCGCCGGATCTGCGCCACGTCGGCAGCGGCAATCTGGGCGCGGCGAACGTGCTCCGCGCGTCCGGCGTGAGCGCCGGGATCCTCGTGGCCGCGCTCGACATCACCAAAGGCGCGCTGAGCGTCGCGCTCGCCCGGTATTTGAGCGACCAGCCGTCGGCGCCGGCGGCGGCCGGTCTGGCGGCTATCGTCGGGCACATCTATCCTGTCTGGCTCCGCTTCCGCGGAGGGAAAGGCGTCGCCACAGCCTGCGGTGTGTTTTCAGTGTTGACACCGTTGGCGATCGGGCCAGCCTTGAGCATTTTCGCCGTCACCGTGTGGCTGACCAAATACGTGTCTTTCGGATCCGTACTAGCGTCACTCGCATTGCCGCCGATTGCGTACCTGACAGGCAGTCCGGGTGCGGCGATCGTCACGGCGTCAGCGGCGGCCACGCTCATCGTCTTCAGACATCGTTCGAACCTCGCCCGGCTGCATGGCGGACAGGAACGACGATTTGGCGGGCGCGTGATTGGGCACGCTCGCGACGCCCTGAGCCCCCCGAAAGCAACGAAGGCAACGACGAGCAAAGGGCCCGACCGATGAGACGCGACCGATGAGTGCCATTGGTGTGCTCGGAGCGGGAAGCTGGGGCACGGCGCTGGCCGTCCATCTCGCGCGGTTGGGTCACGACGTGCGGTTGTGGGCGCGCGATCCCGCGCTGGTTCACGACATGCAGGTCCGGCGCGCGAACGCGATTTATCTGCCGGACGTGACCTTGCCCGAGACGCTCTCGGTCACCAGCGCGATCGAGGACGCCGTCGCCCGCAGCGTGGTCATCGTGTCGGTGGTGCCGTCGCACGGATGCCGCGCGGTGATGCGCGCCGCTTTGCCGCACGTCATGCCGCGCGCCACGATTGTCAGCGCGGCGAAAGGACTCGAAGCCGGAACCTTGCTGCGCATGTCGGAAGTCGTCGCCCAGGAGCTCGGGTCCGAGCGGCCGGTGGTCGTGCTCTCCGGTCCGAGCTTCGCGCTCGAGGTCGCGCAGCAGTTGCCGACAGCGGTGCTCGCCGCGTCTCTGGATGGCAACGCCGCCAGCTTTGTGCAGGCAGAGTTTCGCGGGCCCTCCTTCCGGTTGTACGGCAGCGCCGACGTCGTCGGCGTCGAGATTGCCGGCGCGCTCAAGAACATCATCGCGATTGCGGCGGGTGTCGTAGAAGGGCTGGGCCTGGGCCACAACGCGCTGGCGGCGCTGATTACGCGAGGCCTCGCCGAAATAACGCGCCTTGCCTGCGCGGCCGGCGCCCGACGCGACACGCTCGCAGGCTTGAGCGGTCTCGGCGATCTCGTGCTGACGTGCACCGGCAACCTGAGCCGCAACCGGCACGTCGGCATCGAGCTGGCCCGGGGTCGCCGGCTCTCAGACATCCTCGCCGGCATGAAGATGGTCGCCGAAGGCGTGCCGACGACGACGGCCGCCCTGGCGCTCGGAGCGCGGCACGGCATCGAACTGCCGATCGCTGCGCAGATCGCCGAGGTGCTCGCGGGCCGTGCCGATGTCCGCACAGCTGTCGACGCGTTGATGCTGCGCCGACAGCGCGCCGAAGCCGAAACGGGCTAAAATCCGATCAATGGGGTTTTTCGGCCGGATTCGCGAAGGTCTGTCCCGTACTGCACAGCAGATCGTCGAGCGCTTCGACGAGATCGTCCGGGTGGCCGATGCACCGGAGCGCCGCGCGCGCCCGATCGACGTCGAGACGCTGGACGCGCTCGAAGAGCTGCTGATCAGCGCCGATGTCGGCGTCGGCGCCTCCGATCGAATCATCGCCGCCGTGAAGAAGCAATCGCCAAACGGCGCCGGCCTTCGGGATCTCGTCAAGCGGGAGATTCGCGCGATCTTCGACGCGTCGGATCGGCCGATTGCCGTCACCAATCTTCCTAGAGTGACGCTGATCGTCGGCGTCAACGGCACCGGGAAGACGACGACGGTCGGCAAGCTGGCGAATTTGTTGAAGAAGGAAGGGGCGCACCCGCTGATCTGCGCGGCCGACACGTTCCGCGCCGCGGCGGTCGAGCAGCTCGAGATCTGGGCCGAGCGCGCCGGTGTGGCGATGGTGCGCGCGCGGGAAGGCGCGGATCCGGCGGCCGTCGTCTTCGACGCGATCTCATCGGGCAAAGCCACGGGCCGTGATCCGATTCTCATCGATACGGCCGGGCGGCTGCATACACGCGTCAACCTGATGAACGAGCTGGAGAAAATTCGGCGGATCGCGTCGCGTGAAGTCGAAGGCGCCCCGCAGGAGACGCTGCTCGTCCTCGACGCGACCGTCGGCCAGAACGGCGTCGTCCAGGCGCGGGAGTTCATGAGCGTGGCCGGCGTCAACGGGATTGTGTTGACGAAGCTGGATGGCACCGCCAAAGGCGGCGTGGCGGTCGCGATCGCCCACGATCTGAAGCTGCCGATTCGGTACGTCGGCATCGGCGAAGGGATCGACGATCTGGTGCCATTTTCGGCGCAGGAGTACGTCGACGGTCTGTTCGAGGAGAAGTGGTAACGCACGACCAGATGTTGAACGACGCCGATTACATGGAGCGCGCGCTGTTTCTGGCTGCACGCGGACGCGGCCGGACGAGTCCGAATCCCATGGTCGGCGCGCTGGTCGTGGCCGGCGACGGCGTGATCGTCGGGCAGGGATTCCATGCACGCGCCGGCGGACCGCATGCGGAGGTGCACGCGCTGGAGATGGCGGCCGCGCGTGCCCGCGGCGCCACCATGTATTGCACGCTCGAACCGTGTTGCCATGTCGGTCGTACGGGGCCCTGTGTCAGCCGCATCGTCGAGGCCGGGATCGGCCGCGTCGTGGCGGCGATCGAGGATCCGAATCCGGCCGTCTGTGGCAGCGGATTTGCCTACTTGCGGGCCCATGGCGTCGAGGTGCACACCGGCATCGGCGCCGATGCCGCCGCGCGACTCAATCAGCCGTTCTTCACGCTGATGCGCGATCAGCGCCCGTTCGTCATCCTGAAAGCGGCGTCGAGCCTGGACGGCTGCATCGCGGCGGCGCCGGGCCAGCGGACCGATCTGACGTCGGCGGCGGCGAATCGGCACGCGCATCTTGTCCGCGCGGAAGTCGACGCGATCGGCGTGGGCGTCGGCACGATCCTCATCGACGACCCGCTGCTCACCGTGCGCGGCGTGCATCGCGAACGACCGCTGGCGCGGGTTGTGTTCGACCGCCAATTGCGCACGCCTGCACACGCGCGGGTGCTCTCGACACCGGACGCGGGGCCTGTCATCATCGTGACCACGGCGGCCGGCGCGGCGCGCGCCGACCGGGCGCGTCTGGAAAACCGCGGCGCGGAAATCGCGGTCGCCCGGGACCCCACGTTTCGCGCCGCGCTCGAAGCGTTGGCCGCGCGGGAAGTCGGCTCGCTGCTTCTCGAAGGCGGCGCGACACTGCATCAGGCGGCGTGGGACGCGGGGCTCGTCGATTTCGTGAGCCTGTACGTGGCGCCGACTGTGCTGGGGCCACAGGGCGTCCGTTTTCTGAGCGGTCGCCGGTTTGCGACAGGCGATCTCATCGATCGCCGCGTCGAATCACTCGGTCCTGACGTGTTGATAGAAGGCTATGTTCACCGGCCTCATTGAAGCGACCGGACGGCTCGTCGATCGCACCGTCACGCCCGGCGGTCTTCGTCTGCGCATCACGTCGGCCCTCGCCGGCGAGGTCGTGCCCGGCGACAGTCTCGCGGTGAACGGCGTGTGCCTCACGGTCGTTGTCGCCGAAGGCGGGGAGATTCACGCGGAGGTGGGGCCGGAGACGATCCGCGTCACCACGCTCGGCGCGTTGGCCCCCGGCACCTCGGTGAATCTCGAGCGGCCGCTTCGCGCCGACGGCCGCTTCGGCGGACATTTCGTGCAGGGACACGTGGACGGGGTCGGGCACATCGACGCGCGGCGGCCTGAGGCGGAGTTCGAGTGGTTGACGGTCGCCTTCGCCGCGCATCTCGCGCCGTATCTCGTGCTCAAAGGATCGATCGCGGTTGACGGCATCAGTCTCACGGTGGCCCGGCTGACCACCGACCGGTTCGACGTCCAGATTGTGCCCTATACGCTCGAACACACGAACCTTGGCGGGATTGCGGTCGGTGACCCTGTGAACCTCGAATGCGACATGGTCGGGAAATATGTGGTGCGCGCCGCGGAACTGGCCGGCCTGACGTTGACCGGCATTGGACGCCAGGCCGTATGACCCAGAAACTCGAAATCGCAAAAGGATCCCGCAAGCGCACCGATCCGTTCGCGCGCATCGAAGACGCGGTCGACGCGATCAAGGGCGGCCGGATGGTCATCGTCGTCGACGATGAGGATCGGGAGAACGAGGGGGACTTGACGATTGCGGCCGAGAAGGTGACGCCCGAGGCGATCAACTTCATGGCCCGCCACGGCCGCGGACTCGTGTGCCTGTCCATGACGCCGGAACGGCTTGACGAGCTCGAGATTCCCCTGATGGTGTCGCAGAACAGCGCGCGGTTCGACACGGCGTTCTGCGTCCCCATCGAAGCGAAAGACCGGACCACGACCGGCATCTCGGCGGCCGATCGCGCGGCGACGGTGCTGACGGCCATCAACCCGGCGACTCGGCCCTCGGATCTGGCGCGGCCGGGACACATGTTTCCGCTTCGTTCGCGCACGGGTGGCGTCATGGTGCGCGCCGGACAGACGGAAGCGGCCGTCGATCTGGCGCGGATTGCGGGACTCTATCCCGCCGGCGTGATCTGCGAAATCATGAACGAGGACGGCACCATGGCGCGCGTGCCGCAGCTGGCCAGATTCGCGAAGAAGCACGGCCTGCTGCTGATCACCATCGCGGATCTGATCAAGTACCGGACGCGCACCGAGTCGCTCGTCAGGCGCGTGGCGGCGGCAAAGATGCCGACCGAGTACGGCACGTTTCGCGTCTACGCGTTCGACAGCCTCGTCGACAATCGGACCCACCTGGCGCTGGTCTGCGGTGACATCACCCCCGGCAACGACGTCCTGGTCCGCGTGCACTCGCAGTGTCTCACCGGCGATGTCCTGCATTCAATTCGATGCGACTGCGGGCCGCAGCTCGATACCGCCATGCGGCGGATTGCGGCCGAAGGCCGCGGTGTACTGCTCTATTTGAATCAGGAAGGGCGAGGCATCGGCCTCGGCAACAAGATTCGCGCGTACGAGCTGCAGGATGAAGGTTTGGACACGGTCGAAGCGAACGAACGGCTCGGGTTCAAGGCCGATCAACGCGATTACGGCGTCGGCGTCCAGATTCTTCGCGAGCTCGGCATTCGCTCCATGCGACTCCTCAGTAACAACCCGCGCAAGCTCGTCGGCGTCGAAGGGTACGGTTTGACCGTCAGCGAGTGGCTGCCACTCGAGATTCCCGCGTCGGATTCCACGCGCCGGTACCTGAAGACCAAGAAGGACAAGCTCGGACACAAACTGTCTTCGGTCTGAATTTTGGTCATCTGGTCATTGGATTTGTTCATTGACCAATCAACGACGAGATGACCAATGTCTAGATGACCAGATAACGATGTGTTACGATAAGCGTTTGCGCTAGAGTAGGTTAGCGGCCATGTTCGAGTCCCTCAGTACACGCTTTCAGGACGTTTTCAAGACGCTTCGCGGCGAGGGGCGGCTGACGCCGGAGAACATCGAGGCCGCGTTGCGCGGGATTCGGCTCGCGCTGCTCGAGGCGGACGTCAATTTCAAGGTCGTCAAGGCGTTCATCGACCGCGTGCGCGACAGGGCGATGGGCCAGGACGTCCTCGGCAGTCTCTCGCCGTCACAACAGGTCGTCCGGATCGTCCGCGACGAGATGATGGCGCTCTTCGGCGATGCCGAAGGCGGCCTGCAGCCGACGACCAAGCGGCCGCGCGTCATCCTGCTGCTCGGGCTGCAGGGCGCGGGCAAGACGACGACTGCGGGCAAGCTGGCCAAGTGGCTCGCGAAGCAGGGGCGCCATCCGCTGCTCGTCTCGACCGACGTCAAGCGACCGGCCGCGATTCAGCAGTTGAATATCGTCGGACAGCAGGCCGGCGTGCGGGTCTACGATCCGGAAGGCGAGCGGGATCCGGTGGCGCGGGCGACGGGCGCATTGAAGGAAGCCGGCAACCTCGGGTTCGACGTCGTCATCGTCGACTCCGCCGGCCGGCTGCACATCGACGACGAGCTGATGACCGAGCTTGTCGCCATCCGTGACGTGACCGATCCGTCAGATCGTTTGTACGTCGCCGACGCGATGACCGGGCAGGACGCGATCAAGAGCGCGGGCGAGTTCAACCGCCGCGTCGGGGTGACCGGCGTCGTGCTCACGAAGCTGGATGGCGACGCGCGCGGCGGCGCGGCCCTGTCGGTCGTTTCAGTGGTTGGCGTGCCGATCGCGTTTGTCGGCAGCGGCGAACGCCTGGAGGATCTGGAGCCGTTCCATCCCGAACGCGTCGTCTCGCGCGTACTCGGGATGGGCGACGTGCTCTCGCTCATCGAGAAGGCCGAAGCGGCCATCGATCACGACGATGCGGCGCGGCTCGAAGAGAAGATCCGATCCAACGAGTTCACGCTCGGGGATTTCCGCGATCAGCTCAAGACGATCCGCAAGATGGGGCCACTCGAGCAGATTATCGGGATGCTGCCCGGCATGGGCAACATCAAGGCGCTGGCGGAGAACAAGCCGGATGAGCGGCAGATGTCGCGCGTCGAGGCGATCATCAATTCGATGACGCCCGACGAACGGCGGAAGCAGCACATTATCAATGGCAGCCGCAGAAAGCGCATCGCGAAGGGGAGCGGCACGACCGTCGAAGAAGTCAATCGGCTGCTGAAGCAGTTCGTGCAGATGCAGAAGATGCTGAAATCGCTCGGCGGAATGGCCGGACTGGCCGGCGGCGGCGGCGGCAAGAAGGCGCGCCGCCGGGCCATGGAGATGCTTCGCAGCCGCGGCTAACGCCGCGGTGCTCGACAGTCGTCAGTCGCCAGTCCGTCGTCAGTCACATTGACTGTCGACGGTCGACTGCCGACTCGCGAAGCGTTAGCAGGTGTGCGGGACCGAGCCCTGCGTGCCGTGAAGGAGTGACAGATGTTAGCGATTCGTTTGCGTCGCGCCGGTTCGAAAAAGCGTCCGTTCTTCCGCGTCGTCGTGGCCGATTCTCGCGCCGCCCGCGACAGCAGCTTCGTGGAAATCCTCGGCCACTACAACCCGCGCTCGAAACCGGCCATTGTGGATGTGAAGCAGGACCGCATCGACTATTGGCTCGGCAAGGGTGCGCAGCCGTCGGACTCGGTCCGCACGCTGATCGCGCGTCATCTGACGCCGAAGCCCGCGGCCGCCGCACCCGCAGCGAAGGCGTCGCCGGCCCCCGAGGGTCTGTGAGCGCCGTTCGCGACGTCGTCGAAGTGCTGGCGCGCGCGCTGACCGACCAGCCCGATCAGGTGCAGGTCCGGGAATCGGAGCACAAAGGCACGACGCTCGTCGAGCTGTTCGTCGCGCCGGGCGAGCTCGGGAAGGTGATTGGAAAGCAGGGCCGCACCGCCGCGGCCCTGCGCACGCTGGCCTCGACGGCGGGCGAAAAAGAGGGCAAGACGGTCACGCTGGAAATCAGGGACGGCAGACCTTGAAGCCATGGCGGCGAAGTGGGAAGACATGGCGGTCGTCGGTCGGATCGCTCGGCCCCACGGCCTTCGCGGCCAGGTGATCGTCAACCTCGAGACCGATTTTCCGGAGGAACGCTTCTACTCCGGCGCCGAGCTGTTCGTCGCGCGCGGCGAGACGGCGGCGCCGCTGACGATCGCGAGCGTCCGATTTCACCAGGGGCGGCCGATCATCGCTGTCGCCGGTATCGAGAGCATCGAGGCGGCCGAGGACTTGGTGGGCCTCGAGCTGCGGGTGCCGGCAGATCGGCTCATGCCGCTCCCGGCGGGGACGTTCTATCACCACGATCTGGTCGGGTGTCGGGTGGAAACGACCGCGGGGAAAGAGGTCGGCATTGTGACGGCGGTCGAAGGGACCGCCAGTGTGACCCGGCTGGTGATCACGTCTGGCGACGAGGAGATTCTGATTCCGCTCGCGTCGGAGATATGCACCGTGATCGACGCGGAGGGGAAGCGGATCGTGGTCGATCCGCCCGCAGGGTTGCTGGAGTTGAACACGAAGGCTCGAGTCTGAAATGAAATTCGACATCGTCACGATTTTTCCGGCGATGATCGAGCAGCCGCTGGCCGCGGGGATTCTGGGGCGCGCCATCGACCGTGGTACGCTGGACGTGAAGGTCCACGACCTGCGCGACTTCACGACCGACCGTCACCGCGTGGTCGACGATGTGCCGTACGGCGGCGGACCGGGGATGGTGCTGAAGCCGGAGCCGATCTTCCGCGCGCTCGATGCGATCGAGGCCGAACGCGGGCGGCCGTCGGCGGTGGTGCTCACCTCACCGCAGGGCAGGCGGTTCACGCAGGACGAGGCGCAGCGCCTGAGCCGTCTGGAGCACATCGTCTTCTTGTGCGGGCGCTACGAAGGCGTCGACGAGCGCGTGCGCGAGCGGGTGACCGAAGAGCTGTCGATCGGGGATTATGTGTTGAGCGGCGGCGAACTGCCCGCGGTGGTGATGATCGACGCCATCGCGCGCCTCGTGCCCGGCGTCGTCGGCGACGAGCGGTCGGTGACCGAGGATTCGTTCAGCCGGGGGCTGCTCGATTTCCCGCAGTACACGCGGCCGGCGGAGTTGACGGCGCGTGGTGCGGTCATGGGCCCGGATCTGGCCGCGGCCAACGGGTCCGTCCAGACACTGAAGGTGCCCGATGTGCTGTTGTCGGGGAACCATGCCGAGATCCGGCGCTGGCGCAAGCGCGAAGCAGTGTCCCGGACGCTCGACCGGCGGCCGGACCTGCTGAGCGGCGCGAGCCTCGACGAGGAAGAAGAACAGATACTTCGAGAATTGCAGAAAGGGAAGGTCGGACATGAGCGCGATTGAGCTGGTGGAAAAATCACAGCTGACGGAGCGGCCGGCGATGAAGTCGGGCGACACCGTGCGGGTGCATGTGAAAGTCCGCGAGGGCGACAAAGAGCGGATTCAGATCTTCGAAGGGGTCGTCATCGGGCTGCACCGTGGCGGGACGCGCGCGTCGTTCACCGTCCGCAAGGTGTCGTTCGGCCAGGGCGTCGAGCGCATCTTCCCGCTGCACTCGCCCACGATTCAGAAGATCGAAGTCATGCGATCGGCCAAAGTCCGCCGGGCGAAACTGTATTACCTGCGCGATCTCAAGGGCAAGGCTGCGCGCATGAAAGACGTCGCGCGCGAAAGCAAGAGTTAACAGGCAACGGTCCAAACCCTTCTATATGCGAGTCCCCGCGATGCGCACGCTCGAAAACGCGCTGCGCCGCGTCGGATTCGTGTACGTGGCCGGGGTCGATGAAGTGGGACGCGGGTGTCTTGCCGGACCGGTGGTGGCGGCCGCCGTCGTGCTCCATCCCGACAGACACATTCCGGGCGTGAGCGATTCGAAGGCGGTGCCCGCCATCGAGCGGGAACGCCTCCACGACCGCATCGTCGGCCACGCGATCGCCTGGGCGGTGGCGTCGGCCGATCCGACCG
The DNA here is from genome assembly GCA_041485905.1 of Vicinamibacteria bacterium. Taxonomy (GTDB): domain Bacteria; phylum Acidobacteriota; class Vicinamibacteria; order Vicinamibacterales; family CAVVIG01; genus JAHFUI01. The sequence continues at coordinate 36,758 of JBGPKK010000019.1, read as the reverse complement.
AGATCGATCTGATCAACATCCATCAGGCGTCGCTGCGCGCCATGCAGCGCGCCGTTCTCGCGCTGGCGCCGCTTCCCGACATCGTCCTCGTCGACGCCTTCCGTGTGCCGGAGCTGCCCATGGCACAGCGCGGCGTGCCGCACGGCGATCGCCGCTGCTCGGCGATCGCCGCGGCATCAATCGTCGCCAAGGTGACGCGCGATCGCCTGATGCGCGAATTGCACGGCCGCGATCCGCGCTACGGGTTCGATCGCCACAAGGGGTACGCCACCGCCGATCATCTCGACGCGGTGGCGCGGTTCGGCTACTCCGACGCGCATCGCCGCTCGTTCCGCCCCCTGACGCTGTTTGATACCATTGACTAGAAAAGGGGCCGTACCCCTTTTTCAAGGATTTGCCCGCGAAAAAGGGGTACGGCCCCTTTTCGGTACCGCATGTGGCCATTGATCGCCCCGCAATCCTGCGCAACGCTGAGAAGCTGCTCCGACAGGGGAAGCTCGAACCCGCCATCGCGGAGTACCTCCGCGTCGTCGAGGACCAGCCGCGGGACTGGAATACCGCGAACATCCTGGGCGACCTGTACATGCGCGCGGGACACAGCGACAAAGCCGTCGAGCAGTTTGCCCGCATCGCCGACGGTCTGAAGAGCGACGGGTTTCTGCCCAAGGCCGCCGCGCTCTATAAGAAGGTCCTCAAGATCCGCCCTGATGACGAGCACGCGCTGCTGCAGGCTGGCGAAATCGCCGCTGTGCAGGGCGTCCTGGTTGATGCCCGCACCTATCTGAACGCCGTGGCCGACCGCCGTCTGGCACGCGATGACCGCCACGGCGCGGCGGAGATCCGTATCCGCCTCGGATCGCTGGATCCGGCGGATTTCGACGCGCGGCGCATGGCCGCTCGTGCGCGCGTCGAAATGGGCGATGGTCCGGGGGCTCTGCGCGACCTCAAGGACATTGCCGCCGATCTCGCGCAGAAAGGACGCGGCGCCGACGCGGTGGAAGTCCTCCGCGAAGCCGCCGAGCTCGATCCAGACGACCAGGATGTCCGCAGTCAGCTGTTCACGGCGCACATCGCCGTCGGCGATCTCGAAGCCGCCGAGCCGTTTGCGACGACGCCCGACGAGCTCAAGATTCTCGGCCGGGCGTACATCGACCGCGGCGATATGACGTCGGCCACCCGCTTCCTGACCGCTGAGACCGCCGCCGATGATCCGGAACTGCTGCTGACAATCGCCGAGGCGCGGCTGCGCAGCGGCGCCACCGACGAAGGCCTCGCGATCGTGAGGCAGTTGCTCAATCAGGATCCGGCGCGCGGGCCCGCGATCACGTCGCTTGGGTGCGACGTCGCCGCGGCGGCGCCAGACGCAGGGTTCGCCGTCGTCGAGATGGCCGCCGAAACGTCGGTGATTGAAGGCGATTGGCCGTCGGCGGCGGCCGCGCTTCAGGAATTCGTGACGCGCGTACACGATCACATTCCGGCGCTGATGCGGCTGGTCGAGATCTGTTTCGACGGCAGCCTGGAGGCGACCCTGCACACGGCGCAGTGGCAACTGGCGGACGCGTATCTCGCCGCTGGAGCGGCGGCGGAAGCCCGAGTCATCGCCGAAGACCTGATGGCCCGAGATCCTTCGGAGCCGAGGCACGTTGAACAGCTTCGCCGCGCGCTGGCCATGCTGGGCGAGGAAGACCCGGATCGAGTGATCGCCGAGCGGCTGAGCGCTGCCGCGGAGGATGCGAGCGCCGCCGCCGCGTCGAGAGAGCTCGGATTAGACACGCTCGCGGAAACACAGCCGACCGCGCCCGCGAGAACACAGCCGACGGCCGAATCGCCGGCGAACACACAGCCAACGGCCGAACCGGCCGCGAACACACAGACGACGGCGAAGGCGTCCGCGAAGAAAGAGCCGGCCGCCCACGAGCCCGCCGACAAACCATCGGCCGAGACGATCACGCCCGCGGCCCCGCACGCGATGGAAGTCGATCTCAGCGAGGTGCTCGCTGATTTTCGCAAGGCCTCTGTGCCGCCGGCGGAACGGCCGCCGACTAAACGGCCGCCGGCCGCCCCCGACCCCTCCGGCGCGCACGACCTCGACGAGGTCTTCGAACAGTTTCGCGGTGAGGCCTTGAGCGCCTCTGAGCGGCCGACGGCCCGTTCTGAATACGAGCGAGGCGTCGCGCTGCGGGATGCCGGCCGGATCGACGAGAGCATCAAGGCGTTTCAGATCGCGGCGCGCGAGCCCCGGCTGCGATTTCATGCCGCCGCGGCGCTCGGCCGCCTGTATCAGGAGCGCGACGGGCTTCACCAGGCGGTCGAATGGTTCGAGCAGGCCGCTCAGGCGCCGGCCCCGAGCAGTGACGAAGCGCATGCGCTGTTCTACGAGCTCGCGGAGGCGCTCGAATCGCTTGGGGAAATGAAACGAGCGCTGGCGATCCTGCTCGAGCTGCGGGCGGAAGCCGGCGCGTATCGCGACGTGTCCGCGCGCATCAATCGTCTGGCCAAAGTCCAGACGCGAGGTTAGTGTTCTGATCCGGCGGCTCGTATTCGTCGCGTTCTTTCTCGAAGTCGGTCTGCTCCTCCTCGTGCTGCCCTGGTCGGGCTTCTGGGATCGGAATTACTTCATCACGACCTGGCCGCCGCTGCGCCCGATCATCATGAACAACTTCGTGCGCGGGGCGGTGACCGGCCTGGGCGTAGTCAACCTGTTGGTCGGGCTCGCGGACCTCGCGAGCCTGTTCGCGATTCGGGAACGCCACAATGCGCCGTGACGGTCCGATTCTCTGCCTCGTGACGGATCGCAGGCGTGTGGTCGGCGGCGACGGGAGCTTCGGCGCCGCGCGCGTCACGCTCGCGCAACTGGCTCGCGACGCCGTCAACGCAGGCGTCGATCTGATTCAGGTTCGCGAGCGCGATCTCGAGACCGCGCAGCTGGTCGATCTGGTCGGCGATTTTGTCGATATCGCTCGCGGATCGTCGACCCGCGTCGTCGTCAACGATCGGCTCGATGTCGCGCTGGCCGGCGGCGCGAGCGGGCTCCATCTGCGATCCGACTCGATTCCTCCTGCCGCCGCACGATCGCTGTCGCTTCCGGGGTTTCTCGTCGGACGATCGGTCCATCACGTGGACGAGGCCGTTGGGCAGGCGCCGGCCGTCGACTACCTGATCGCCGGAACCGTGTTCCCGACGCCGTCGAAGCCGGGTGCGCTCGATCTGCTGGGCGAGAGCCGCCTGGCGGAAATGGCGAAGGCGGTCAGAGTCCCGGTTCTGGCAATAGGCGGCGTCACGGTCGAGCGTGTCTCCCGCATAGCCGCTACGGGGGCGTCGGGCGTCGCCGGCATCAGTCTGTTCCTGCCGGGGACCTCCACGATGACCGAGGTGGTGACGGCCGTGCGCGCGCAGTTTGACAGGGTGAGAGCGGCTTTCTAACATACGGCCGAGCCAGCATGTCTGTAGAGCGATCGTCCGGCGATCTGGGCAAGAAGCTTCGCGAGGCCCGCGAACGCCGGGGGGTTTCGCTGCGTCAGATCGCCAACTCGACCAAAATCGCGGTCAGCGTGCTCGAGGCGCTCGAACGTAACGACATCTCGCGGCTCCCTGGCGGGATCTTCGGCCGTGCCTTCGTGCGATCGTTTGCGACCGAAGTTGGACTCGATCCTGAAGTGACCATCCAGGAGTTCATGGCGCAGTTTCCGCAAGATTCGGTGACGGTCGGACACCCGACCACTGACCAGATCGACGACAAGGAGGCCATCGAAAGCGATCGGCGGATGGCGTCGACGTTTCTCCGCCTCATCGCCTTGAGCATTCCCATCGCCGTTGTTGTCGTGTATTTCACGATGGGAGGACGATTCGGGAGATCCGCGGCCGTCGATCAGCCCGCCCCGGCCCTCGCTCCTCAAACGGCGCCGGCCGACGCCCCCGAGGCGCAGGCGTCAGCGCCCGCGGTCGCGAACGCTGGACAAGCGACCGGCGGCGACACGGCCGCGGCGGCGGACGATCCCGCCCGCGAGTCTTTCACCGTGAGCGTGGTCGTGACGCGACTCTGCCGGGTGTCGGCCATCGTCGATGGCCGGAAACAGATCGAGCGGTTCCTGCAGGCCGGCGATCGGCGTCAGCTCGAGGTCCATCGCGAGCTCGTGTTGTCTGTCGGCGATGCCGGCGCCGTTCAAATGTCGATCAACGGCGTCGAGGCCAACTCGCTCGGCAAGGACGGCGAACTCGTGACGGCGCGTCTGAACCCGGCGAATTTCCGAACGTACCTGCCGCCGCGATGAGTGCCCCCACTCCGCTTCTCGATTTCTTCAAGCGCGGCGAGATCGCCCGCGACGTGCGTCTGCTTGCCGCCCAAGGCGCCATCGCGCCGCGCGCCCTCGAACAGCTTGGGATCCTCGTCCTGCTTCTTGAAGACCCCGACCCGGAGATTCGGCGGACCGCCGATCTCACGCTGAACCGCATCCCCTCCGAAGCGCTCCGGACCTTCCTCGGGCGGTCCGACGTCCCCGTCGGGTTGCGCGAGTTCTTTGCCGATCGCGGCGTCTCTCCGGACACGACACCGTCCAACGACATGCCTGACGACGTCGATCTGCCGTTGATTCAGACGGACGCTGACGAAAAAGCTAACGAAGAAGACGACAGCGATCGGACATCGGCCGTTCAGCGACTCCAGGGCATGAGCTTCACGGACCGTTTGAAGGCCGCCGTCAAAGGATCGCGAGAGATGCGCGCGATCCTCATCCGCGATACAAACAAAATGATCTCGGCGGCGGTGCTGAGCAGTCCCAAGGTGAACGAGCAGGAGATCGAGAGCTTCGCACGGATGCCCAACGTCTCCGAGGACATCCTCCGAATCATCGGCCATACGCGTTCCTGGATCAAGAACTACAACATCATGGTCGCGTTGACCAAGAATCCGAAGACGCCGGTGACCATGTCGATGAACTTCATGGCGCGGCTCACCGATCGGGACCTGGCGAGGCTGGCTGTCGATCGCAACGTTCCCGAGCCGCTTCGCATCGCCGCCAGGAAGAAGGTGGTTGCCAGCACCTCTAAGAAGTAAAAAGGCAGAAGGCAAGAAGTGAAAGTGAAGTTAAGGATCTTCACTTTTGCTTTTTGCTTTTTTCCTTCCAGAGCCGGTCCAGTCCCTGCGCATCTGCGCGAGACCCTCCATATAAACCGTCGCGCGCTCACGATCCTCCTCGGAAGCGATTGACTTCAGGAGATCGAGCGCCTTCTCGAGATCCTGCTGAATCGTGTGTCGAGTGGTGCGGTAGTACAGCCGTTTGATCTCGGCCAGCTTCTGATCCAGCGAAAGCATCGGGAGTTTCATCAGGGCCGCGCGTTTCGGCGCAGCGAGGCCTGGAACTGATCGAAGGGCAGCGTGTTCAGCACGTCTTTCGGCTCCAGCCAGGCGCGGCGCGCGACGATGACGCCCCAGCGCAGGACGCCGAAGCCATGGCGCGAATGTGAATCGCTCGAGATCACCAGGCGCACGCCTCGATTGTGGGCCAGCCGCGCATTGGTGTCGTTGAGATCCAGCCGATGCGCAGACGCGTTGATCTCGAGCGCCGCGCCGACCTCGGCCGCCCGTGCGATCACGGCCTCCATATCGAGCGCGTACGGCTCGCGCTGCAATATGCGGCGTCCGGTCGGGTGGCCGAGAATGTCCACCTGCGGGTTGTCGATCGCGCGAAGCAGCCGGTCGGTCATCTGTGGTCGGTCCTGTGTGAATCCCGAGTGCACGGATGCGACGACAATATCGAGGGCCGCCAGACAATCATCGGCGAGATCGAGCGTCCCGTCCGCCTTGATATCGCACTCGATGCCGGCGAGCACGCGGATTCCGTCGATCTGACCGTCGAGCGCGCGAACGCGTGCCGCGTGCGCCAGAGCCCGGCGCTCGTCCAGCCCGTTCGCCATCGCCAGCGACTGACTGTGCTCGGTGATCGCGATGTATTGCAGCCCGGCTTCGCGCGCGGCCTCGACCATCGCCTCCACATCGTCTTTGCCGTCGGACTCGGTTGTGTGCATGTGCAGGTCGCCGAGGAGATCGGACCGATCGATGAGCCGGGGGAGTTGGCGTGCCGACGCGGCTTCCAGCTCGCCGTGCGCTTCCCGAAGCTCCGGCGGAATCCACGCGAGCCCCAGCGCCTCGTACACGCCCTCTTCACTCGACCCTGCGATGCGCGTATCGTCGGCCGTCCGGAACACACCGTATTCGTTCAACTTGAGCCCGAGACCGATGGCGCGATCGCGGAGCGCGATGTTGTGCGCCTTGGATCCGGTGAAATATTGCATGGCCGCGCCCCGGCTCTCGGGCTGGACCACCCGCAAGTCCGCCTGAAAACCGCCGAAAATGAGCACGCTTGATTTCGTATCGCCCTGCGCAAGCACTCGCTCCACCAACCGATAGCCGACGAAGTCGTCCATGAGCGACGCCTCGGCCCCCGACGCGAGGATGTCGAGGTCGCCGCAGGTCTCGCACCCGCGCCTGAGACTGCCGACCGGTTCGATCTCGGCGGCGGGTGCGCGCTCGCGGAGGTAGCCGACGAGGGCGGCGGCCCCGTCGTGCGCGTCTGACAGGAGATGACGGCCTGCGTGGCGCCGGCGTTCCTCGAGCGCCTTGAGGATCAGCGCTTCCTTTCGCGCGCCCATGCCGCGCAGGCTTCGAATCCGTCCGTCCGTTGCCGCCTGCTGCAGGTCGTCCAGCGTCCGGATGTCGAGCTCGCGGTACAGCGTCGCCACTGTCTTTGGCCCCACGCCCTGGAGATGTAGCAGATCGAGAATGGTCGGCGGAAACTCCGCGACCAGCTCGCGGTGATAGGCCGCGTCTCCGGTCGCGGCGATCTCGAGGATGCGCGCCGCGAGGTCTTTGCCAATCCCCGGGATCTCACGGAGACCGACGGCATCGAGCGCGGCGAGCTCATGAGGGTGATTGGCGACCGTATCGGCGCCGTTGCGGTACGCACGAATCTTGAACGGGTTGTCGTTCTTGATTTCCAGCAGGTCCGCGATCTCGCGAAGAATCCTGGCTATCGCGAGATTATCCAACGCGGAGCCCTTCCATCTCGATGCGGTAGTCGAGCACGCGGGCGCCGCCCTCGGTGAGCGCCGCGGCAATCGCCGACCGGGCGTCTGGCGGCCCATAACAGAAAAGACAACCCCCGCCGCCGGCGCCGCAGACTTTGCCAGCCGTGGCGCCCGCAGCCATCGCTCGGCCGATCAAATCGTCAATGGACGGCGTGGTGACGCCGGGCGCCAGGCGTTTCCGATTGTCCCACTCCGTCGCAATGTGACGGCCGACCGCCTCCCAGTCGGCGCGTGCGAGCGCCTCGCGCATGGCCGCCGCCGTGTCGCGGATCCGCTCGAAGCAGTCGAAGATGTGCCGATCGCCGTCGATGTGCCGTTTCGTGATCTCCCAGTTGTTTGTCCCCGACTGCCTCGGCGCTCCGGTATAGGCGATGACGATGCGGCGCTCGAGCTCGAGGGGGTCAACCTCCAGCGCCACGCGGCGAATGCCGTCGGCGCGAAGCTCGATGGCCGCAACCCCGCCGTAGAGTGCCGGCCGGTAATCCTGTGCGCCGGTGGGAACCGCAATCGCCTGACACTCGACGTTCATGGCCACGTGGAGGAGCTGCTCGGGATCGGCGCAGCCACCGGCCCAGCGGGCGAGCGCGCCGCACGCAGCGATCGTCAGGGCGGACGAACCCGCAATGCCCGCGCCCGTCGGCGACTCGCCGCGCGTGGTCAGCGTCGCGTTTTCCAGCCGCCAGTGACGTGCGAGCCGCGCGAGGAGCGTCAGGTCACCCGATCCGTCGAGCTCCGACCAATGGCCGGCGCCGACCCGGCGATTGGTTTCGGCGGAGTGGAGCTCGATGCGGCCGTCGGCGCGCGGCTCGATGGTCGCGTGCGCGCGCAGGCTGATCGCGGCATTCAACGTCGAGGCGCCGTCGTGGAACAGGTACAGCGGCCAGATGTCGATCGTGCCGCCAGCCAGATCGATGCGAGTGGGTGCGGAAGACACGATGGCCACGGACGGATTATAGGCACTTGATCATCTGGTTATCTGGTCACCTAGGTATCTGGTTATTGAGTGGTTCATTGGCATGACCAAATGTCCAGGTAACCAGACGACCAGACAACCAGATAACCAGATGTACAATCGAGTCGCTAATGTCACCAATCGGGCTGCGTCGCCAGATCGGTCAACTTCTGATCGCCGGTTTCGACGGCCCGACGCTGCCGATCGAGCTGCGATCGCTCGCGCGCGAGTTCGGATTGGGCGGCGTGATCCTGTTCGCGCAAAATGTCGCCGAACCGGAGCAGGTGGCCGAGCTGTGTTTCGAGGCCGCCAGGCTCGTGCCCGATCTGCCGGCGTGGGTCAGCATCGATCAGGAGGGCGGCCGCGTCGCCAGGCTGAAAGCGCCGTTCACCGAGTGGCCGCCGATGGCGACCATCGGCCGCAGCGGAGACGCGACCCTCGCCGATCGGTTTGCGCGCGCGCTCGCGTCGGAGCTGCGCGCCGTCGGCGTCTCGCTCGACTACGCGCCGGTGCTGGACGTTCACACCAACCAGAAAAACCCCGTCATCGGCGATCGCGCGCTCTCGGACGATCCCGAGGAGGTCGCGCGGCTCGGTGGCGCGATCATCCGGGCGCTCCAGGCCGAGGGGATCGCGGCGTGCGGCAAGCATTTCCCCGGGCACGGCGACACCAGCGTCGACTCGCATCTGGAGCTCCCGCTGGTCGAGCACGCCATCGAACGGCTGCGTGCCGTGGAATTCGTGCCGTTTCGAGCTGCCATCGGAGCCCACGTCGCCAGCATCATGACGGCGCATGTGTTTCTTCCCGCTCTCGACGAAGATCATCCGGCGACCTTGTCGAAGCGCATCGTGACGGGGGTGCTTCGCGAGGAGCTGAAATTCGAAGGCCTCATTCTGAGCGACGACCTCGAGATGAAGGCGGTCGCCGGTCGGTACGCCGTGCCGTCGGCGGCCGTGCTGGCCGTGGAAGCGGGTTGTGACGGCGTGCTCATTTGCAGCGGCGACCACGACGTGCAGGCGGCTGCGCTGGAGGCGCTCATTTACGCGGTGGAAGAGGGTCGGATCCCTTTCACGCGCGTTGAGGACGCGCTCAAGCGGCACCAGCGGGCGAAGGAGCGCTTCCTCGCGGCCTCGGTGGTCACGCGTCCACCGCAGGGACGCCAGGTGCGTCAACTGATTGGCCGCGACGAGCACCGCGCGATTGCCGACGAGATGAGCCGGTTCGTGTGAGATGCTGAAGCCGCACGCTCTTGCGCCCGGCGATCGCCTCGCCGTGGTGGCCCCCGCCAGCCCGTTCGACCGCGACGAGTTCGCGCACGGCATCGACGAGATCCGCCGCCTCGGCTTCGAACCGGTCTATGACGATTCGGTGTTCGCGCGCGAGCCTCACGGCTACGTGGCCGGCCCGCCGGCGCTGCGCGCGGCGGCGATTCAGCAGGCGTGGCGCGATCCCAGCATCAAAGGCATCGTCGGCGTGCGAGGCGGATACGGCAGCGCGCAGGTCCTGCCGCTGCTCGATCGCGACGAAGCGCGCCTCGCGCGCAAGCCGTTCATCGGCTATAGCGATCTCACGTCCGTGCTCAACTTCCTGACCACATGCTGCGGGTTGGTCGCGTTTCATGGTCCGATGCTGGCAGGACGGCTGGGTCGAGGGGAGGCAGGCTACGACCGCGCGTCGCTACAGGCCGCGATCTGCGGGCGTGAGCCGATGGGGACGCTCGCGCCGGCTGGACTCGAGACCCTCCGCCGCGGGGAAGCGGTCGGACCCCTGCTGGGCGGAACCCTCACGCAGCTGCTCGCGTCGCTCGGGACGCCGTTCGCGTTCGCGCCACCTGCCGGATTCGTGCTGTTCTTCGAGGAGGTGGGCGAGCGCCCGTACCGCCTCGACCGCATGGTGACGCAACTGCACCAGAGCGGCATCCTGGCGCGCGCGTCGGCGGTCGTCATCGGCGAGCTGCTGAAGTGCGACGAGCCGTCGGGCGATCCCAAGGCGCGCGCCGTCGTCTCGGAACTGTTCCGCGATTTTCCCGGTCCCGTCGTCATCGGTTTCCCGTCCGGCCATACGTCCGGGCCGGCGATCACACTGCCATTTGGCGTTTCGTGCCGAGTGATTGCCGATGATCGGCCGCGGCTGGTCATCGAGGAATCCGCGGTCGAATAGGCCCACCACGTCATGACGCGCGTGCATTTCATCGGGATCTGCGGCACGGCGATGGCGACGGCCGCCGCGATGCTGCGTCACAAGGGGTTCGACGTGCGCGGCTCAGACCAGGATGTCTACCCGCCGATGAGCGACTTTCTGACCGCGGAAGGCATTGTGACGCTCAGCGGGTACCAGGCGGCGCACATCACGGCGGATCTCGATCTGGTCGTCGTCGGCAACGCGATCTCACGCGGAAATCCGGAGCTCGAAGAGGTCCTCGATCGCAAGATCCGGTACTGTTCGCTGCCCGAGGTCGTGCGCGATCACTTTCTGTGGGGCGCGCGGTCGATTGTCATTGCAGGGACGCACGGCAAGACCACGACGACATCGCTCACTGGATGGGTCCTGACTTCCGGCGGGCTCGACCCGAGCGTGCTCGTCGGCGGCATCGCGCGCAACCTGGGCGCGCACGGATCGAGTTACCGGATCGGCCACGGCCGCGACTTCGTCATCGAAGGTGACGAATACGACAGCGCCTTCTTCGACAAGACCGCGAAATTTCTCAAATACGTGCCCGACATCGCCGTGATCAACAACGTGGAGTTCGATCACGCGGATATCTACGCGGACTTCGCCGCGGTCTCGGCGGCATTCCGCCGGCTCGTGAACCTGGTGCCGCGGCACGGTCTGCTGCTGATCGGCGCTGACAGCGAGGGCGCGGCCGCGCTCAAAGACGGCGCGGTCTCACGCGTCGAGACGTTCGGATTGACCGCAGGCGTCGACTGGCAGGCTCACGATCTCGAATCGGCCGGCCCGATCACGCGGTTCCGTGTCCGGCGAGGCGGCTCGCCGTTCGGCGCATTCGATGCGCCGCTGGTCGGCGCCCACAACGTGCGCAACGCCCTGGCGGCCATTGCCGTGGCGACGGAAGTGGGGCTCGGCGTGGAGCGGATCGCCGCCGGATTGCGATCGTTTGCGGGCGTGAAGCGGCGGCTCGAGGTGGTTGGGACCGCCAGCGGGGTGACCATTTACGACGACTTCGCCCATCATCCGACGGCCGTGGCTGAGACGCTTGCCGGCATGCGCCTGTCGAACCCGAAGGCCCGCGTGTGGGCCGTCTTCGAGCCGCGCTCGGCCTCTTCCTGCCGCCGCGTCTTTCAAGAGGATTTCGCGCGCGCGTTTTCCGCGGCTGATGAGGTGCTGGTGGCGCCGGTCTTCCGCTCGAAGCTGCCGGCGTCCGAGCGGCTGTCGGTCCCGAAGCTGGTTCGCGACCTTCACGATCGGGGGCAGTCGGCGCGCGAGGCGGACACGATCGACGACATCATCGGCGCCATCGTCCGCGAGCACCGTCCCGGGGACGTGGTCGTCATCATGTCGAACGGCGGATTCGGCGGGATCCACCAGAAGCTGCTGCGAGCACTGTCATGAGCTGCTTGTCACCGTGCTCGCAGACGTATCAAGTCTCAAGGCTGAAGTGTGCCGGGATTGCAGACTTGAGACCTCACACTTGAGACATATCAGGTGACGGGGAGTTTCCGCATCGTGCCGGCGGGCGACTCGACGATTGTCGTCGAGTTCGAAGAGCGCATCGATCCCGTAATCAATGCGCGCGCCGTCCGGCTGGCAGATGCCGTCCTGGCGGCAGCAATCGCCGGCGTTCGCGACGTCGTCCCCACCTATCGCTCGGTTGCGGTCTTCTTCGATCCCCTGCGAACCGACTACCGGGGGCTCGTCGATTGGCTCGAGGTAGAGGCCCATCGACCTGGCGAGGCTGACGGCGAGCAGCCGACGCCGATCAGCGTTCCGGTCTGCTACGGCGGAGAATTAGGCCCCGATCTTGCTGCTGTCGCCAGGTTTGCGAAGATGTCGCCCGACGAAGTGGTCGCCGTCCATGCCAGCGCGGTGTATCGCGTCTTCATGCTCGGTTTCATGCCTGGATTCGCCTACCTGGGTGTGCTCGACGCGCGCATCGCGATGCCGCGGCACTCGACGCCGCGGGTTCGTGTACCGCGCGGGACGGTCGGCATTGCAGGTGTCCAAACAGGGATCTATCCGGCCGAGACGCCGGGCGGCTGGCAGCTTATCGGCCGCACACCGGTCCGGCCGTTCGACATGGATCGATCGGCGCCGTTTCTCTTCAAGTCGGGCGATAGCGTCCGGTTCGTGCCGATTGGGCCAGGCGAGTTCGAGCGACTGGCGAAGTCCGATGGCTGAGGCGCGGGTCATCAAACCGGGTATGTTGACCACCGTCCAGGACCTCGGACGCTGGGGATTTCAGTCGCGCGGAGTGCCCGTCGCCGGACCGATGGATTCGTATTCCCATCGTCTTGCCAACGCGCTGGCGGGCAATGCCGCCGGCGCCGCCACGGTCGAAGTCACATTGGCCGGACCGGAATTAGAGTTCGACGATGAGCGCGTTGTGGCCGTTGCGGGCGCGGAATTCGAGGTCATGGTGGATGGCCACTCGGTCTCTACGCACAAGGCGTTCACCGTTTTCGCTGGATCGCGGATGACGTTCGGCACGCGACTGCGGGGCGCGCGTGCGTATGTGGCCATCCAGGGCGGCATCGCTGTGACGCCGGTGTTCGGCAGCCGCGCCACGCATCTGGTCAGCCGGCTCGGCGGCGTTGAGGGCCGGCCTCTCACGGCCGGCGACAGCTTGCCGCTCGGCGATCCCGGTCCGGCTAAAGCCGGACACTACGTACGACGACAGATGCCACATCAACGCCAGATGCCGGAGGGACGCGCGCGAGTTCGAGTGCTCCTTGGACCGCAGGAGGATCATTTCACCGACGAGGCGCGTCGGGTGCTCGAGACGGTGCCGTATCGAATCGGCCAGAACTCCGATCGCATGGGCTTTCGACTGGAAGGCGCGCCGCTCACGCATGTGCGCGGAGCTGACATCATCTCGGATGCGACTCCGATGGGCGCGCTGCAGGTGCCCGCATCCGGGATGCCGATTCTGCTGATGGCCGATCGGCAGACGACGGGAGGCTATCCGAAGATCGCGACGGTCATCACGGCGGATCTTGGCGTGGCCGGTCAGCTCGGCCCCGGCGATACGATTTCGTTCACGGTGTGCTCGCCTGGCGAGGCGGTCGCGGCGCTTATCGCTCAGGAGCGCGAGTTGATGGTGATCGAGGCGTGACCGCCCAAGCCCTGCAGGCGGCGTTCGGCGCCGAGCGCGTTCGCGCTCACGTACCGATCGGGCCGTTCACGACGTTCAGAGTCGGAGGTCCCGCCGACCTCTTTCTTGAAACGCGCAACAGCGACGAGGTGCTCACCGCCCTCGCCGTCGCGCACGCCTCGGAAATTCCGGTGACCCTGCTCGGCGGCGGCTCCAACGTGCTCGTGTCGGATGCGGGTATCCGCGGCTTGGTCATCCGCATGCGCGGCGGCGACGTCGGACAGGTTGGAGACGATCGCGTGCGAGCGGACGCGGCGGTGTCCATCAACGCCCTGGTTCGCTGGACGGTTAACCACGGCTGCGCGGGCCTCGAAGCGTGGGCCGGCACGCCGGGCAGCGTCGGTGGCGCGATCTTCGGCAATGCCCACTTCGGAGGCCGGTTGATTGGCGATCTCGTGACCGAGGTGCGACTGGCGGGTCGCGACGGGACCACGATCGATGTTCGGAGCTCGGAGATGGCGTTCGCCTACGATCGCAGCCGGCTGCAGCAGACCGGAGAAGTGCTGTTGTCGGCGGTGTTTCGCGTCAGCTCCGCGGAGCCATCGGCGCTGCGCGCCACGGCGCGCGCCTCGCTCGCCTTCCGCAAGCAGACCCAGCCGCTCGACACGCACAACGCCGGATGTGTGTTCCAGAATCCCGATCCGTCGCGGGACCGGCTTCCGGACGGCGTGCCGTGGGCGGCAGGAGCGTTGGTCGACCGCGCCGGCCTCAAAGGCTCGAATATCGGCGGCGCCCGGGTCTCGACAGCGCACGGCAACTTCATCGTCAACGAAGGCACCGCCACGGCGCGCGACATTCGACGGCTGATCCTGCACTGCCGCGACCAGGTGCGCGCCAGGTTCGGCGTCGAGCTGCGGGAGGAAATCGTCTACCTCGGCGACTTCAGTCATGATTGAACCGCCCGAATTTCCTGTATGTCCAAGTTACTGATTGAAGGCGGCCACCGCTTGTCGGGCCGCGTCGGAGTCGAAGGCAACAAGAACGCGGCGCTGCCGCTGATCGCGGCCTGCATGCTCACGACCGAAGAGTGCGTGCTGACCAACATGCCGCTCATCACCGACGTCGACGTCATGGCGCGCCTGCTCCTCGATCTGGGCGCGGTGGTCGACGGGATTGGCACGGCGACGCTGCGGATCCGGTGTCAGCAGATCGTCAAGGACGAGCCCGATCCCATGCTGGTCGGCCGGCTGCGCGGGTCGGTGCTCCTCGTCGGCCCGCTTCTGGCGCGGCGCGGGCGGGCCCGGCTCGCGCCGCCCGGCGGCGACTTTCCCGCCCGCCGCACGCTGTCGACTCATCTCGAGGCGCTGGCGTCCATGGGCACGCGCATGCTGGACGGTCCCGGCCATCAGCTCGAAGTGCCGGACGGCCTGAAGCCGGCGTCGATGTATCTGTTTGAAGCATCGGTGACCGCGACGGAAACGGCGATTCTCGCGGCGGCAGCCGCCAACGGCGCATCCGAGATTCGACACGCGGCGTGCGAGCCGCATGTCACCGAGCTCTGCGAGTTCCTGCAGAAGCTTGGCGTCGGCATCAGTGGCGCCGGCACGTCGACCATCCGTATCGACGGCGGCGCACGCCTGGGCGGCGCCCAACATCGCGTGTGGGGTGATTACATCGACGCGGGCAGTTGGGCGGTGATCGCGGCCGTCACCGGCGGCGATGTCGAGATCTCTGGAGCAAGAGCGGAGGACATGGAGGTGGTCGCGGCGGTGCTGAAGCGGCTGAACGTCGAGTGCGGGATGGCCGGCGCGCTGTTTCGCGTCGAGCAGTCCAAGCCGAAGGCTGCCGGCCGTCTCACGACCGGCCTGTGGCCGGGATTTCCGAGCGACCTGGTCAGCCTGGTGACGGTGCTGGCGACGCAAGCCGACGGCCGCACGCTCGTCCACGACTGGCTGTACGAACTGCGCCTGTTCGCGCTCGAGCAGTTGAGCGCAATGAGCGCGGATCTCTTCCTCTGCGATCCCCACCGCATCATCGTGGCCGGCCCGCGGCGGTTGCGCGGGCGGCCGCTCGACAGCCGCGATCTGCGATCCGGCATGGCGCTGATTGCCGCGGCGCTCGCCGCGGACGGCGAGAGTCTGCTTTCGGAGCTCGAAACGGTGCAGCGGGGATACGGCCACCTGGTGGAGCGGCTCCGCACGCTTGGTGCGAAAGTGGAGCGCGTTCCGTAGCGGACCGTGGCGGGCAGGCCGCGGATCAGCCGGGCGGTCTGGTCGGACTCGGACCGGGCGCGGCAGGTGGCGGCGTCAGACCCGGAGTGCGAGGCACGCCCGGAGCGATAGCCGGTTGCGGCGCGGGGACGGGCGCTTCCTGCACTGGCGGTGGCGGCTCGGACAGCGGGAGCTCCGCCAGCGGCGCCAGCGAATCGCGGCCCATGCGGAAGGAGCGAAGATCCCCTTCGTTCAGATCCAGCACTCGAATGATGTGCGGCGTTAACGTCAGGATGATGTCGGTCTGCTGCGTCGTTTTCTGCGTGCGCCCGAACAGCCGGCCGACGTAGGGAATGTCGGTCAGTCCCGGAATCCCCTCAATCGACAACCGCTCGTCGTCGCGAATCAGCCCGGCCAGCATGTTCGTCTCGCCGTCGCGCAGGCGGATGACCGTGCTGATTTCCCGATTGCCGAACGTGGGAAGCCCGCCAAAGCCCTGGCCTGAGATGCTCGTCACCGCCACCTTGAGGTTGAGCGTCACATCGTCGTCATGGTGCATGCGGGGCGTGATGTCGATGTTCACGCCGATCGTCTCGTACCCGTACGCCGTGATCGGCTGTTGGGGGACGCCGCCTGTCGCGATTGGCGCGAATGTCGTGGTCGGCACCGGAACTTTTTCGCCGAATCGCGCCTGCGCGGCCACGCCTTCCGACGTTCGGAGCTGAGGGTTGGCCAGGGTCCGCGTATTGGTGTCGTTCTTGAGCAGCCGGTAATACAGCGCGGGCAGGCCGGCGAAGAGGATGTCCGACTGCGTCAGGTTGCGAAGCGTCCGAAGGCTGAGCGTCTGACTCGTGCCCGAATCGAGGGCCGCCGAGCCGTTGATCCCCGGCGAGCTCGGCGACGCAATCTGCAGCCCGTATTCGAGCAGCTTCGTCCGATCCACTTCCAGTAACTCGACGTCGATGATGACCTCGGGCCGCGCTTTGTCGATCGCGGACAGGACGCGGGCCGCCGCGGCGACCCGTTCGGGGGTGTCCTTGATCGTCAGAGCGTTGGTGGCGGTGGTTGGCGCGACGCGCCGCAGGTCGACCACGAGCCGCAGCAGGTCCATCGCCTCCTTGAGGTCGGCGTTGCTCAAGTAGATGGTCCGAAGGATTTCCTCTTCGTACTCGCGGCGTTTGGCCGGGGTGTCTGGAACGACGATGATTGTCTTCGGGGCCGTCACTTTGTAGAACGTGCGGGTCATGCCGGTGACGGCATTCAGCGCGTCTTCAAGCGGCATGTTGCGCAGGTCGAGCGTGATGGGCGTCTCACGGAATGCCGGATCGAACGTGAGGCTGATGTCGGCGAACCTGGCGATACTGCGGAAGACGACCTGGCTGCTCGCGTCGCTGAACTGCAGCGCCGGCATCCTCACGTTCTGTGGGAGCTCGAGGCCCGGCGGAGGCAGATCTCGCGTACGATCGACGAGCGTTTGAAGCTCGGTCTTGCCTTCGCGCGCCACAGCCACTTTCGCGCGCAACCGGTTCCGCGTGCCCCGCAGCTCGTCCTCGACGACGCCGCTGGTGGGATTCAGCTCGGAGGCGAGCTGGTACTCCACCAACGCTTCTTCGAATTTCCCCGTCGCGGCGAGACGCCGGCCACGCTGGAAATGTTCCTCGGACGCGCGCAGCTTCGCGCGCTCGAGCGCTGTCCGCGCTCCGACGTCGTTCGGCTTCAGACGAACGGCCTTGGTGTACTCGACGACCGCCCGATCGTAGTCCCTGCCGAGCTCAGCATCGTGGCCGTGGCGGGTAGCGCTCGACGCCGCGCAGCCGCCTGCCACCAGGCAGGCCAGAACGAGCACGAATAACGCGCCGGAACCTTGTCGCATATACATCCTGCTTAGCGGGCCGGAGAATCGGAGACTACGTCCACACCGCGAGGTATTTTGAAGGCGAACGCTTTATCGGCCACACCGGTGTTTTCCTTGAGGTTCGTGAACGAAAAGCTCGATTGGCCGCCCTGCGCGTCGGCAGTGACCAGACCTCTGAGCTCGAGCGTTTGCGGCGCCACCGCAATGGTCAGCCAATCGTAGTCCCGTTGTGGAGACTTGGGTACGAGCCGCAACGCGCGGGTTCCGGACGGCGCGCCGGGCGGCGGCTCGACGATCGAGACTGTAAAATCGCGCACGAGGTTGCCTTTACCCGTGAGGAACATCGTCGGGGTCGTGACCTGGTCGTCGGGCGGGATGGAACTGACAATGACCTGCTTGTCCTGGGGAATGTAGGAGTACATCTTCACGCCGTCCGACACAAAGAGCTTCTCCTCTGGAGAGGTGTATTGCCACCGCATCTTCCCGGGCTTTTTCACCAGCAGCCGTCCCCGCTCGACGATTTCCTTCTTGAGCACGCCGCCACGGTAGCTGTGAACGAAATCGGTGGAGAAGTCTTTCACCCCGTCGTACTTTCGTTGCAACGCCTGCGCGAGATCCTGCGCTGCCGATTCAGGATCGCCGCGTTCGGCGCCGATCGAGACGCCGGTAAAGATGAGGATCGCGACGATACACCTGAGTTTGGACGGCATCTGAAATCAACGATAGCAGAGATACCGCGGCTGAGGGGCGAAGATGCTCGCCGCGTAGCCCGACCGGATCGGTCGGCCCTCGCCGTCGAACGCAACGAAGCTGACGCCACGTTCGACGATCAGCGTGTGACGCCGCGCCACAATCACGTGACCGAATCCCATGCGTCGGATCGTGTCCGCGGCCAGCCACGAGTCCATCCGGATCTCGACCGCGACGCCGTCCAGGCCGACGCGTCGGCGAAACGGTTCGTTCGAGCCGATCACGAGCGCCGGCCGTTGGCCGGCAACACCTGCCATCAGCGCATAGTCGCCGTCGGGAATCGCTCCGAGCTGTCCATCGCTCAAGATGCCAACAGCGCGGCTCAGGTCTTCGATATCCAGGTGGAAGTCGCGCGAAGGTTTCAGGACCGTGAGCACATACCGAGTACCGGGCGCGAGGCCGTGGGTCATATCAGACATGCCTGGCGCGACGACCCGTGTGTCTGCGATGGTCGGAATCAGCGACCCATATGCGCTCGTGAGCTCCGCGCGCGCGCGCGCGGTCATCGCCACCTGGCGTCCGATCTCGAAGTTGTCGCGAATGAGCGCCGGCGCGTGGTTCAACAGGTCCGGCATGCCCGCGTGCGCCACCTCGGGCCGCTCGATCTTGGCGAAATACGACAGACCGTTCTCGACTTGCCAATTGAGATCCGTGAGCAGAATGGCGTGCCGATCGTCCAGATCCGCGGTGAGCGCGCGGAGGATTTCGGTCGGCCTCAGGTCATGGCTGCGATCCAAGGCCGGATAGTCCTGATAGATCCGTATCGCGGCGTACGCGATCAGCACAAGCGCCGCGATCGGGACGATGGATTGCGATCGCCGTGAAAGACGGCCGGCAGCCTTCGCCATGAAGACGATTCCAGGAGCGCCGAGCAACGCGAGCATAACGTGTGACGGCAGGTAGAACACATGCGCGTCGCCGACGTTGTAGCTGTAGGCGAACGCCGCGTTGACCACATACGAAATGCCGATGAGCATCGCCCAGCGCCAGCGCGTGACAGCCAGCCCTGCCAGTCCGAGCGCAGCGAGCGGCAGTCCGATCCATCCGAACTGCTGCCGCACGTCGAACAGGTACATCGACAGGTGGTCGCGGGTCATCCCGCTCGGAACCTGCATCATCATGGACGCTCGCCAATCGCTCTTCGTGATATCGAACCACGCCGTGCGCAGCCCGTCGAGGAGCCCATGGGGCGGGATCGGCGAGAACCAGAGCGTCCGCACGTTCCAGGCGTACTGCATCGCGCCGGCCGTCGCGGCCCCCAGCGCAAGGACGAGAACGGACGGGCTGAGCAGCGACCGCCAGCCGCGTGACACCAACAGGAAGAGCGTGTACGCGGGTGCGAGCAGGATCATCGAGAGGTGGTTGCCGAACCCGAGCGCGTAGATGCCGAAGAACGCGCCGAGCCTCGCCACCGTGGGCCGCTCCTCCCATCGCAGCAGCAGCCAGAGCGTGAGCGCCACGAACAGGATGTGCAGCGTGTACACCTCCGCGATGATGGACTGGCTCCAGAAGGTGTACGAACCGGCGAAGAGCAGCGCGCTGCCGATGCCGGCGAGGATGGACCCGGATAGCTCCCCGGCGCTCAGCGCGAGGAGTCCACACGCGGCCGCGCCTCCGATGGCTGATAAGAGATTCAGGCTATGCGCCGGATCGCCGCCGGTGACGCGGAGGAAGGCGGCTCCGAGGGCGAAGTACAGAGGATACCCATCGCGTGTCGTGATGATCGGCGAACCGACCATCGTCTGAAACGAGCCCGTATCGCCGAAATCGAAACCGGGCAGCAGCGTCGCGTGGTAGAGCGCGAAGGCGAGCCCCGCGACCGCACATGCTGCCAGAGCGCGTCGCCACCACATGGGAGACAGCGTACTTCAGGGCACGCGCTTCCGCGCGATGAGCGCGCGTACGTCGGCAAGCGGTCGCGTATTCAGGACATGCCGGGCCTCGACCCATCCTCTGCGCGCCGTGAGGACGCCCAGGTCCATCTGGGTCCCAAGCAGATCCGCGCGATGGCAATCGCTGTCGACTGCCACTGTGACGCCCGCCGCGATCGCGCGCCGGGCAAGAGCGCCGTCCATGTCGAGGTGCCCGGGTGCGCCGTCAATCTCGAGCAGTGTGCCCGTTTCGACGGCCGCTTCGAACAACCGGTCGTAATCCAGGTCGTATCCCGCTCGATGCGGGACCATGCGATTGGTCGGATGGGTGACGAGCGTGACCAGCGGGTGACGCATGGCGGTCTGATAGCGGTGCAACAACTGAGCGCGCCCATCTCCGCCTCCATGGTGCAGAGACGCCAGCACGATATCGAACTGTTCCAACACGCGATCCGGAAAATCGAGGTGCCCCTTGGGCAGGATGTCGACTTCACAGCCGTGCAGAATCGTGATGCCAGAAACCCGCTCACGCACAGCGGCGATTTCATCCGCCTGACGCTTGACGGTCTGGACAGACAAGCTGCGCGCGGTGCCGGAAGCAGGCGAGTGGTCGGTGATGGCGATGTACTCGTAGCCCAGGTCGCGGCACGCCCTCACCATTGTCTCGATCGAGTCGCGGCCGTCGCTCCACACGGAGTGCATGTGGAAGTCGCCGCGAATATCGTCGCCGGTCAGCAGCGCCGGAAGGGTCCCTCGCTCGGCCGCCGCGATCTCGTCGTCGCCGTTGCGGATTTCCGGCGGGATGAACGGCAAATCGAGGGCCGCGTAGATCTCCTCTTCCGAGGCGGCGGCCCGTAACAGGCCGCCGGGCGCCTGCAGTCCTACCGACGTCAGCTGCCATCCACGCTCGGAGGCGCGCCGCCCCAGGGCGTGGCAATGGGCGGCCGACCCCGTCAAGTGCAGCAGCGTAGATCCGGCATGGGACGGAGCCGAAATGCGCAGGCCGATCTGCGTGTGGTCGATGAGGACGTACAGCCGCCGGGCGCTCTTGTGCAGCACGCGCTCGACGTTCGGCGCCTGGGAGATCGCCTCGATGACCGTCGCCGGATTGAGGGCCGCGGCGAGTAGTTCGATGTCGCCCACCGTATCCTGGCCGCGACGCAGCGAACCGACCGCGAGCGCCCACTCGACGTCGGGAAGCGAGCGGAGATGGCTCAGCACGGGGTGAGCCAGACCGAGGGCGCGGCCCAGCGGGATACGTGGAACCGCGTGTCGAAGATTGGGAAGCGCCGCAGCGACAGCCCGTTCGACCGTTTCGAACTCGCCGCCGCCCTGCGCGCCCGATTCGACGATCTGCCGAAGCAGGCCGAGCACGTCGGCATCGACATCGGCAGGTGGGTGTTCGATCATGGCGCGAAGGCCGGCGTCCGCTTCGATGTGGTGCGCGCGAAGCACCCGTTCCGCCTGGCGCAGCAGCCGCTCCTGCACCGTGTCGCCACGGAGGCGAGCCAGGGAGGCGAGCTGCGAAAGCGTGTGAGGGAGCGGCACGACGGAGTGTCCGCGGGGTTCCGAAGGAATCACGGTGCTAGCTTTTCAACGCTCCCGGCTCGGGCGTCGCTTGTTTGGGCGCGTCCTTCGTTTCGGTCGGCAGGTTCGCGGTGACCCAGTCGCCGATGCCGCCCTTCAGCGCCGACGCACGATAGCCCTGGCGAATCAGCGCGGCGACCACCGGGGAGCTCGCGAGCTCGTTCGGATCGGAATCGTACACGACGATTTCGCGATCGCGCGGCAGCGCGAGCGCCGCGCTGTCGCCCTGGTAGCGAATGGCGCCGGGAAGCCGAACCGTGCTGTGTTCGTAGGGATATTTCAGGCGGGCGTCGACGAGTACTGGTCGGCTGGCGCCGTCGAGTTGCTGCTTGAGATCTTCTTTTGAGACGCGGGGAACAGCCACGAACGAGTATTGTCGCGCCGGCTTCAGAGTGTCAACTCACGTGACACTCCAGCGACCGGATTCGACTGCGTTTACGACGCGACGCGGCCGAACGGCAGCACGCGTCCGGATTGTGCCGCCGCGCTGACACTGGCGACGCTCATCTTGGCAACCGACGACTGCGCGCTCACCGGCAGCTGCGCCGCCTTCTGCGCCTTCGCGTCGAGTGACCATCCAGAGGAGCGTCGACCGCAGTGGACGCAGCGCAGGAAAATGGCGCCGGGTTCACACCAGACGCCAAATTCATGGCGGCCGGACAGATAACAGTTGAACCAGTTCAGCATAGGAGCAACCTCGGCAGTGTGTTTCGGCTGGTTACCCTATGGCAAGGGGAGTGCCGTTGTCGAGAAAAAATTTGGGCAAGTCACAAAGGGGCGACTTTAGGCCATTCACCCACCAGATCGCGCGTACGCGGCAACCGAGGAGTTCCAGGCGCGCTGTTCCAAAGTGAAACATTTTCGCGCGCGCGAACCTCAGAAATGTAAGCGGAGTCAGGCTGACGCCGGACACGACGAGGCGACTCCTTAGCCGGCGTCCGGCTTGGCTTTGTCGCCCCTCGTGTCGATCCTGCCCTTGATGACCGCGCCTTCGGCCATGATCAGCCGGGGCGTGACGATGTCGCCGTCAACCGAGGCGGTGGGCTGGAGCTGGACCTTTTCGCTCGCGGTGACGTTGCCGGTCACGGTGCCGCTGATGGTGACCGTTTTGGCGATGAGATCGGCGGTCACGGTGGCGCCGGGACCGATCATCAGGCTATGGTCGCCGACCTCGATGGTGCCATCCACCTGGCCGTCGATCGTGAGGTTCTCCTGGCTGACGATTCTTCCGTCGATCCGGAGCGCTTTGCCGATCCAGGCGGCGGTCCGCCGCTCGTCGCTGGGGGGAGACACTTCATTCGCCATGCTGTCCTCCGATCGTCCGCGTCTTAACGTCGATGGGACGAGGCCGTTCACGATTTGCCGTACGATAAAAAAGAGGCGGACGAAGCCGCCTCTTTTTTCAGCGTCATGTTGGTTTACCAGCCGTAGCTCGCGGAAGACAACGTGCGGCCCGGCCTTTGCCGCTACGCGCCTACGGCGGGCAACCTTCGCCTGACACTTGAGCGAAGGTTGGTGGACGGCAGGAGGCTCGAACTCCCGACCTCGGCGTTGCGAACGCCGCGCTCTCCCAACTGAGCTAGCCGCCCGTCAAGCGAACCCCGATTGTACCACGCGGCTTTTGCGGCTCGCAACGCGGCGCCCTGCTATAGTCGATCGACGTGACACCTGTGAAGCGCATCGGCATCCTCACCGGCGGCGGCGACGCGCCCGGTCTCAACGCGGTCATTCGCGCCGTCGTGAAGTCGGCGACCAACAGCGGCATCGAGTGCGTCGGCCTCGAGGACAGCTTCGACGGTCTCATCGAGCCGAACCGCTCGCGCATCCTCACGCCGCGCGATGTGACCGGCATCCTCCGGCTCGGCGGGACGATTCTCGGGACGACCAACCGCGGCAACCCGTTCGCGTATCCCATCGAGACTTCGGAAGGCACGAAGGATTATTCAGATCGCGTGATTGAGATGTTCCACAAGATGGCGCTCGACGCGCTGGTGGTCATCGGCGGCGATGGCACGCTGGCGATCGCGCACCAGTTCTCCCTGAAAGGCATACCGCTTGTCGGCGTCCCGAAAACCATCGACAACGACATCGTCGGTACGACCAACTGCTTCGGGTTCGACACCGCGGTCGACTTCGCGACCGACGCGATCGATCGGCTGCACACGACCGCCGAGGCGCACAAACGGATTCTGGTCGTCGAAGTGATGGGCCGCTACGCCGGGTGGATTGCGCTCTACGCCGGCGTCGCCGGCGGCGCCGACGCGATCCTGATTCCCGAGATCCCCTTCGACATCGCGCACGTCGCAGCACGTCTGAGGGACCGCGATCAGTGGGGCGCGCGGTTCAGCATCGTGGTGGTCGCCGAGGGCGCGTTCCCCAAGGGTGGCACGCCATCACTGCTGGAATCGGCCCACGGCGGTTTCGCCGAGCGGCTCGGCGGCATCGGTGCCGAGGTGTGCGAGGCGCTCGCGAGGGAGACCGGCAAGGAAACACGCTCGGTCGTGCTGGGACACCTTCAGCGCGGCGGCGCACCGACCAGTTTCGATCGGCTGCTCGCGACGCGGTTCGGGGGCAAGGCCGTGGAATTAATCAAGCGGGGCGAGTTCGGCACGATGGTCGCCTTCGACCCGCCCGATATCGTCGCCCGCCGTCTCGAGGACGTGGTCGGGAAGATTAAGACGGTGCCGATGGATTCGGATCTCCTGTTGACGGCGAAGGCATTGGGGGTGACCTTCGGGGACTAACGCACAATGCAAAATGCGCCGGGACGATGACATTGTGCATTAGACATTTTGCATTACGTCGAGGTACTTCAGGGCCCCGCCGGTGTTGAACAGCACCACCGTATCGTCGCGTGTGATGAGGCGGTCGTCGACCAGGCGTTTCACGGCCGCGAGCGCGGCGCCGCCTTCAGGCGCGGCGCTGATGCCTTCCAATCGCCCAAGGTCCAGCATGCCGTCGATCATCGCGGCGTCTGGGACCGCCAGCGCGGTGCCTCCGCTCTCACGCACCGCGCGCAGGATCAGAAAATCGCCGATGGCATGTGGGACGCGAAGGCCGTCGGCAATCGTGGTCGCGCCCTCCCACGCGCCTGCACGTTCGTCGCCTCGTTGGTACGCGCTGACGATCGGCGCGCAGCCCTCTGCCTGGACCGACACCATGCGCGGCCGTCGTCGGGGTGTCACCCACCCGATGCGCTCGATCTCTTCGAACGCCTTCCACATGCCGATCAGGCCGGTGCCGCCGCCGGTCGGATAGATGATCCAGTCCGGCCACGTCCACGCCATCTGCTCAGCGAGCTCGTAGGCCATCGTTTTCTTGCCTTCGATGCGGTACGGCTCTTTGAGTGTGGAGACGTCGTACCAGCCGAGCGGCGCGCCCTGTTGGGCGGCGATCCGTCCGGCGTCGGTGATCAACCCCTCGACCAGCGTGACGTCGGCGCCATACAACTCGCACTCGCGCACGAATGGCGCTTTGACATCGCGCGGCAGGAAGACCCTGGCTGCGATCCCGGCGCGTGCCGCGTAGGCGGCGGCGGCGTTGCCGGCGTTTCCCGCCGACGGCAGGGCAATGGTCGTCGCCCCGAGGGCCCGGGCGCGTGTGATCGCCGCCGACTGGCCGCGTGCCTTGAAGGAGTTGGTCGGGTTGAGCGATTCGTCCTTGATGTACAGCCGCGTCAGGCCGAGGCGGGCGCCGAGCCTCGGCGCGTGAAGAAGCGGTGTGAAGCCTTCGCCGAGCGTCACCGGTTCTTCGCCGTCGAATACGGGCAGCAGCTCCCGATAGCGCCACATCGTCGGGGGCCGGCCGGGGAGGGTGTCGCGCGACCACGCGCGCGCTTCGTCGAGATCGTAGCGGGCGAGCAGCGGCGCGCCGCATGAGCAGAGATGATGCCGGCCGTGAGGATCGAGCGGCGGCGCTCCGCAGGGCACGGAGCACTCGAGGTGTGAAAAAAAAGACACAACGCGTTATTTTCCTAGAAGGTCCTGATCCTTCTTCGCCTGCACCTCGTCGATCTGCTTGATGTGCTGGTCGGTGATCTTCTGGACCTCGTCCAGACCCTTCTTCTCGTCGTCTTCCGAAATCTTGTGATCCTTGAGGAGCTTTTTCAGCCGCTCGTTCGCGTCGCGCCGGACCGCCCGCACGCTGTTGCGGCCGTCTTCGGAGAGCTTGTGGACCAGCCGCGACAGCTCCTTGCGTCGTTCCTCCGTCAACGCCGGAATCGGAATGCGGACGACCTTGCCGTCGTTGGTCGGATTGAGACCGAGGTCGGACGCGCGGATGGCCTTCTCGATCGGACCGAGCTGCGACGGATCGAACGGCTGCGCGACGATGAGCGTCGGCTCCGGGACCGAGAGGCCGGCCACCTGATTGAGCGGCATCTTCGATCCATAGGCTTCAACGTGCACGCTGTCGAGGATCGTCACCGAGGCGCGGCCCGTCCGAACGCCGGCGAGCTCGTGCCGGAGGTGCTCGATCGCGGCATCCATCCGTTTCTTGACTTCGACGTACAGCCCTTTGAGGTCGTTCACGTCCATCTGGGTGCCTCACACATGTACATCACACCGTCACCACCGAGCCGACCGCTTCGCCGGCGATCGCGCGCTTGATGTTGCCCGGCGTCAGCAGGTTGAAGACCACGATCGGGAGTCGATTATCCATGCAGAGAGAAATCGCGGTGGCATCCATCACCTGCAGTCCCTGCTCGAGCACCTGAAGGTACGAGATCCGATCGAAACGGGTCGCGGCCGGGTGGAGCATCGGATCCGCGTCGTAGATCCCGTCGACTTTGGTCGCCTTCAGGATGACGTCAGCCTTGATCTCCATCGCGCGCAGCGCCGCGGCCGTATCGGTACTGAAATACGGATTACCCGTGCCGGCCCCGAAGACGACCACGCGTCCCTTTTCCAGGTGACGGATCGCGCGCCTGCGTATGAACGGCTCGGCGACCGCGCGCATCTCGATCGCCGTCACGACGCGGGTCACCACACCCTGCTGCTCGAGTGCGTCCTGGAGCGCGAGCGCGTTGATGACGGTGGCCAGCATCCCCATGTAGTCCGCCGTGGCGCGGTCCATGCCGCGCGCGCTGGCCGCCACGCCGCGAAAAATATTACCGCCGCCGATGACGACGGCCGTCTGCACGCCCATCTCCTGGATCTCGCCGATTTCGCGCGCGATCTGGGTCGCGATGGCCGGGTCGATACCGTAGGTCTGCTCGCCCATGAGGGCTTCGCCGGACAGCTTCAGCAGGATGCGTTTGTAGGCGGGCACGGAGGCGGGTGGCATCGAAGGGAGATTATAGATCGCGGGACTAAGTCCCTTCGCCGACCTTCAAACGAGCAAACCGCGTGATCGTGACCGGCGAGCCAAGCGCTTTGACGGCTGCCGCCAGCACGTCCTTCACCGTCATTTTCGGATCGCGGATGGAGGGCTGATCCGGCAACACCGTCTGCTGATAGAAGCTCCCGAGCTTGCCTTCGACGATCTTGTCGATGACCTGCGCCGGCTTTCCTGAATTCTCCATTTGCGCGCGGTAGATCGCCTTTTCCTTCTCGATCACCTCGGCCGGAACCGCTTCCCGCGAGATATACCCGGGGCTGGCCGCCGCGATCTGCATGGCGATTTCCTTCACCAGCGTCTGGAACTCCTCGCGGCCGGGCGTCGCCCCTCCGAACTCGACCTGGACGCCGAGCTTGCCGCCCATGTGGATGTACTGGCCGACATAGCCCTTGCCCGCGTACCGCACGAAACGGGGGACGGCCATGTTCTCGCCGAGCTTGGCGATAGACGCGGCGACACGCTTGCGGACGGGTCCTTCCGGGTCGGTGAGCCACGCGTCGGTCGCGGCATCGCCGGTCTTCTCGATCTGGGCCAGCACGTCTTTGATCAACTGCTGAAAGTCGTCGGTCCGGGCCACGAAATCGGACTCGCAGTTGACTTCCACGAGAATCCCGGTCGATCGGTCGGGCGACAGGCTCGGTCCGATGAGCCCCTCCTTGGCGACGCGCCCCGCCTTTTTCGCGGCGCTCGCGAGACCGCGCTTGCGCAGGATGGTGTTGGCCTCCTCGAAATCGCCGTTCGCTTCTGTGAGAGCGGCCTTGCACTCCATCATGCCGGCGCCGGTCTGGTCGCGCAGTTTCTTCACTTGCGGTGCCGTAATCGCCATGGTGTGTGTCCCTTGTGTGGAACGTACGCAAAAACGCCGGCCCTGGAGCCGGCTAAGGAAAGGGCTAAGTGCTAAGGGCCGAGGGCTGGTGGGCTCTTAGCCCTTAGCCTTCAGCTCTTAGCTCTTAGCTCTTGGCTCTCGGCGTTACGCGGACGCCGGAGCCGCTTCGCGGGCGCGCCGCGCGGGGCGGCCCTGCCGGCGGCCATCGTCTCCGCCGTCGTCGGCCGCGTCGCGGGTGGCGTCGGCTTCGACCGATTCCTTCATCCCGCGGCCCGAGATCACCGCGTCGGCAATCCGCGACGCGAACAGCCGGATGGCCCGCAGCGCATCGTCGTTGCCGGGCACGACGAAGTCGACTTCATCGGGGTCGCAGTTGGTGTCCACGACGCCGATCACGGGAATCTTGAGCTTGCGGGCCTCGTCGACGGCAATCTGTTCCTTCTTGGTGTCGACGATGAAGACGGCATCGGGAAGCCGGGCCATGCCGCGGATGCCCTCGAGGTTTTTCAGCAGCTTCTTGCGCTCTTTTTCGTTCCGCGCGATTTCCTTCTTCGACAGCGTGTCGTACCGGCCGTCGGTCGTCATCGCTTCGAGATCGCGCAGCCGGCCGAGGCTCCGTTGAATCGTCGCGAAATTGGTGAGCAGCCCCCCCAGCCACCGCTCGTTGACGTAGAACATGGCGCAGCGGGTGGCTTCTTCAGCGATGACGTCCTTCGCCTGCCGCTTCGTGCCGACGAAGAGAACGGTCCGTCCTTCGGCTGCGAGGTTCCTGACGAACTCCTCGGCGTCGCGGAACAGCTTCACCGTCTTGCCCAGATCGATGATGTAGATGCCGTTGCGTTCGCCGAAGATGTACTCCTTCATTTTCGGGTTCCAGCGCTTCGTCTGGTGCCCGAAGTGAACCCCCGCGTCCAGCAGATCCTTCATCGCAATTGCGGCCAAGCTACCTCCACTCGCAAGATTTCAGATTGCAGACTTCAGCGTGCAGATTCACATGCAGATCGATTCCCGGAATCTGCAATCTGCACGCTGAAACCTGCAATCTCATCGATGTCGTTACCGTTTGCTGAACTGGAAGCGTTTGCGCGCTCCCGCCATCCCGTATTTCTTGCGTTCCTTCGCCCGCGCGTCCCGTGTCAGCAATCCCTCGTTCTTGAGCGGCTTGCGCAGTTCGGCGTTGTATTCGACGAGCGCCCGGGCGATGCCGAGCCGCACCGCGCCGGCCTGTCCCGACACGCCGCCGCCGGCAACCGTCGCCAGAATGTCGAACTTGTCCGTCGATTCCGTGAGGACCAGCGGCTGTCGAATCTGCGTCCGGAGGGCTTCGGTGGGGAAGAACGCCTCGAAGGTGCGGTGGTTCACGCTGATGGCGCCGGTGCCGGGTCGGAGAAAGACGCGGGCGGTCGATGTCTTGCGTCGCCCGGTTGCGTAGTATTGCACTGCTGCCACGTTACGCGACCTCGAGCTTGGAAGGTTTCTGCGCCGCATGCGGATGATCCGCTCCGGCGTACACTTTCAGTTTGCGGTACATCGCTTCGCCCAGTTTCGTTTTCGGCAGCATGCCGCGCACGGCTTCTTCGACCAGCCGCTCCGGCTTCCGCCGGCGCACCAGCCGCGCGCGCTCTTCGCGCAGTCCGCCTTCGTAGCCGCTGTGCTGCCGATAGATTTTTTGATCTTCCTTACGGCCCGTCAGCTTGACTGTCGCCGCATTCAGGACGACGACGTGATCGCCCGTGTCGATGAAGGGCGTGTACATCGGTTTATGCTTGCCCTGGAGGAGGCGCGCGGCGACCGTCGCGATGCGGCCGAGCACCCGGCCGTCGGCGTCGATGACGTGCCAGCGGCCGCTCTCGGCGACCTGCTGCGCACTGGGGATGAAACTGGACATTCGTCATTCTCGCGGGCAGTGGGCCGCGTTGTTCGCGCGGCATCGGCCTCGCGTTCCGCGCGGGGTCCGGCGCCGATCGCCAGCCCTGCCCAAAACCTGTAAAGGGAACCCGTGTTGTTGCGGTCGGGTCGAACAACCGTAAACCCCAATCATACGAGCCTTTCTGGGGACTGTCAAGACAAGGCGGCCGGCCGCCGGGCTGCACGCTTTCAAAGGCTTGACCGACTCCTGCCGATAAGAGATGCCGAACATCTGTACTGAACCGACCCGCGCGCGCCTCATGGTCCAGATACGATTTCGTGATCCGACGACATAATTGTAATTTGCGGCGGCGATTTATCGCGCCCCGGATCCCAGTTTTCGCCAAGGAACGCCGGATTTCTGCTGGTACGTGACCGTCGAGGTTTGGTATTAGCTTTGCGGAAAGAGAGCCACCATCGTGTTTGGTTTCGGTAAAGCAAAAGCCATCGTCGGCCTCGATATCGGGTCGAGTGCTGTCAAAGCGGTCGAGCTGAAGGCGACCGGTCAGACCTACCGGGTCACGGCGTTCGGCAGCGAGCCCATTCCGCCCGACAGCATCGTCGACGGCGCCATCATCGACGCCGGGGCGGTGGGCGACGCGATCCGCCGGCTTTTCGACAGTCATCCCTTCAAGAGCAAGGACGTCGCGGCCTCGCTCTCGGGTAACGCCGTCATCGTCAAGAAAATCAGCCTGCCGGTCATGAGCGACGCCGAGCTGGCCGAGTCGATCTTCTGGGAGGCCGAACAGTACATCCCGTTCGACATCCAGGACGTCAACCTCGATTATCAGATTCTGAACCCGGGAACCGCCGCGGGGTCCAACGGCACCATGGACGTCCTTCTGGTCGCGGCCAAGAAGGAAAAAATTGCCGACTATACCGGCGTCATCTCGCAGGCCGGCCGCGTGCCCGTGGTGGTGGACGTCGACGCCTTTGCGCTGCAGAACGCGTACGAGCTCAATTACGGCATCGAGCCGGAAGCGGTCATCGTGCTGCTCAACGCCGGCGCGAGCGCCATCAACATCAACATCCTGAGCGGCAATCAGTCCCTGTTCACTCGCGATATCTCGCTCGGCGGCAATGCGTACACCGAGGCTGTGCAGAAGGAACTGAATCTGCCGTTCGAGAGCGCCGAGCAGGTGAAGAAGGGGCAGCCGGTCGAGGGCGTGAGCTTCGAGGACGCGGCGCCCGTGCTGCACGCGATGACCGAGACCGTGCTGCTCGAGATTCAGAAGACCTTCGACTTCTTCAAGGCCACCGCCGCAACTGACCGCATCGACCGCGTGCTGCTGAGCGGCGGCGCCTCCCGCGTCGGCGGATTCGCGGCCGCCCTTGCAGAGCGGTTCGGCGCGCCGGTTGAGGCGTTTAATCCGTTCCTGAAAATTGCGTTCGACCCGCAGAAGCTCGGGGTCACCGACGCGGAGAACGTCGTGCCGACCGCTGCGGTCGCCGTGGGCCTCGCGCTGAGACGGGCGGGGGACCGATGATCCGCATCAACCTCCTCGGCGTCGAACGGAAAGCGGCGAAAGCCGGTCCGACCGGCGTGAAGATCGGTCAGTGGCTCACGATCGCGTGCACCGCGATCCTGTTGGCGGGCGCGCTCTTCATCGGCTGGCGGTACTGGACGGTCCAGCAGGAGTCGGCGAAGCTCGATAAGGACATCGCCGACGCGCAGACGGAGACCTCGCGGCTGCACGCCATTATTCTGCAGGTGCAGCAGTTCGAACAGCAGAAGGCGCAGCTGCAGCAGCGGGTCGTGCTCATCGAGCAGTTGCGCAAGACGCAGACCGGCCCGGTGCACATACTCGACCAGATCAGCCGCGCGCTGCCGCCGATGTTGTGGCTGACCGAGCTCAAACAGGGCCTCGACGACAGCGTGGTGATCGACGGCAAGTGCACGACGCTGACCGGCGTCTCTGATTTCGTCGCCAATCTTGAAGGTTCGGGGTACTTCAGGAAGGGCGTGGACGTCGTCACCTCTCTGGAAACGTTGTCCGCTCCGGCGGGAGAGCTGATCAAGTTCACCCTGAAGGCGCAGTTTCAGCAGCCGGGCGCGGCGGCCGCGGCGCCCAAGCAGGGCGGCTAGACGAAACAACGTGTAACGGCGCGCACGCTCCATACAGCCTGCGCGCGGGGGGCCCGATAGGCGGGGTAGTAAAGGTCCGATGGAGCTCAGTCTCGCAAAATTACCGTGGCACGTGCAGCTTGGCGCGTTCCTCGCCCTCGCGATCGGAGGCGTCGGCGCGTTCTACTACTTCTACGAGGCGCCGCTGCGCACCGAGATGGCCGCGCGCGAGACGCAGCTCGTCGCGCTGAAGGCCGACATCAACAAGGGATACGCGACGGCGAGGCAGCTCCCGCAGTTCCGCTCGCAGGTGACCGATCTTCAGGTGCGCCTCGACAGCCTGAAGTCCGTGCTCCCCGACGAGAAAGACGCGGCGGACCTGCTGCGGCGGCTCCAGACGGTCGCGAACCAGTCGAACCTGACGATCAGGGGCTTCAAGCCGGCGGCCACGGTCACCAAAGAACTCCACGCGGAGTGGCCGATCGCGCTCGAGCTCGACGGGACGTATCACAACCTGGCGGCGTTCTTCGACCGCGTCGGCAAGTTCACCCGCATCGTCAACATCAGCGCGCTCGACGTGAAAGGCAAAGACAAGCCGGACCAGCGGTCATCGATCACCGCGACGTGTACAGCGACGACCTTCGTGCTGCTCGACAAAGCCGCGGCGGCCGCCAAGAAAGCGGCCCCGAAACCCGGGGCGGCGAAGGGCGCCTGATCGATGCGCACATCCGGGCTTGTCTTGATCGTGTGGTCGTGTGTGGCTGTCCTGGGCGCCCAGACTCCGGCGCAGGCGCCGAAGCCGCCAGTGGGTGCCGGTGCGGTGCAACCGACGAAACCGGCACCGGCGAAACCTGCGCCGCCGACCGAAGCCTACACCTACGAGCCGGGTGACCGGCGCGATCCGTTCGTCACGCTGCTCGGCACGGGATCGCAGTCGCAGTTGACGTCCAAGCGCGGCGGTGAAGGACCGGCCGGGCTCACGGTTGCCGAGATTTCGGTGCGGGGCATCGTGCAGAGCCGCGGCACGCTGGTCGCCATGGTGCAGGGCCCGGACAAGAAGACGTTTATGGTCCATCAGGGCGACAAGTTCGTCGACGGCACCGTCAAGACGGTCACGCCGCAGGGTCTCATCATCGTGCAGGAAGTGAACGACCCGCTGTCGCTGGTCAAGCAGCGGGAAATCCGCAAGCAATTGCGATCCATCGAGGAACCCAAGTAGTGACGATGACTAAGGGCCTCGCCCTTCTGGTTCCTGTGATCCTGGCCGGCACGCTGGCCAACGCGTCCGGTCCCAAACCCGGAGCGGGATCGTCGATCGCGCAACTCAAAG
The DNA here is from genome assembly GCA_041485905.1 of Vicinamibacteria bacterium. GTDB lineage: Bacteria > Acidobacteriota > Vicinamibacteria > Vicinamibacterales > CAVVIG01 > JAHFUI01. The sequence goes on along the minus strand of JBGPKK010000019.1, from coordinate 3,715 downwards.
CGATCAGCGCCCGCATGGACGGGGCCCGCGCGTCGCTCGTTATCGAAGCGACCGAGCCCGCCGCGTACGTCGCGACGCGACCGGATCCGCTCACCGTGTACGTCGATTTCCGGAATGTCGGGGCTGCAACGGTCGCCAACCGGTTCGTGGCGAACGCGAAGAGCCCGATTGCCGGTGTCACCATTGAAGCGGCCGAGGCGGTGGGCGCACCGGTCTCGCGCGTGCGCATCTCGCTGACACAGCCGGTCGCGCACCGGGTGCGCAGCGACCGCAATACCATCGTCGTCGATTTCGACGGCCCCTCCGCCGGCACGCCCTACGTGCTGCCGCCGGCGTCGCGTCCCGACGCGATGGCCGCGCTCGAACGGTCGTCGGCGCGCGCCGCCGATCCGATTGCCGTTCTGGGTCTCGGCAAATCGCCAGTCGTCGCGCAAGTCGCGCCGGCCGCGAGCCCGGCCAACGCGCAGGCGCCCGGCGTCCAGGCGCCCGCAGGCCAGGCGCCGCCGCTGCCTGCGCCGCCGCAAACGCCCGCGACCACACCGCGCAACACCGAGCGTCGATTCACCGGGAATCCAGTCAGTCTGGATTTCCAGGGCGCCGATCTTCGCGCGGTGCTTCGCACGTTCGCAGACATCAGCGGCTTGAACATGCTGATTGATCCCGCCGTGCAAGGGTCGGTCGACGTGCAGCTCCGCGACGTGCCGTGGGATCAGGCCCTCGACATCATCCTGCGCGCGAACAAGCTCGGCTACATCATCGAGGGCACGATCGTGCGCATCGCACCGCTGACTGTCCTCGCCGAGGAAGAATCGCAGAAGCGCAAGCTTGCCGACGAACAGGCGCTGGCCGGCGAGCTGCGCGTCCTGACCAAGACGCTCAGCTACGCGAAGGCCGAAGAGCTGGTGGCGATTCTCACCAAGAGCTCGTTGTCGCCGCGCGGCGTCGTGCAGGTCGACCCGCGGACCAACACGCTCATCATCACGGACCTCGCCGATCGTCTTCAGACCGCGACCGATCTCATCAGCACGCTGGACCGGGCGCAGCCGCAAGTCGAAATCGAGGCGCGGATCGTCCAGACCAACAAGACGTTCGCCCGGGCGCTCGGCGTGCAGTGGGGCTTCCAGGGCCGCGTCGATCCCGCGCTCGGCAACACGACGAACGCCGCCTTCCCCAACAACGGCAGCCTGGGTGGCCGGACGGGCCAGCAGCAGGGCGTGACGGGGAACGCGGCGGGCACGGTGCCGACAGGCGTGAACCTCGGCGTGCCGGGCGCCACGAGCGCCGTCGGCCTCGCGCTCGGGGCGATCAACGGCGCGTTCAACCTCGACATGGCGTTGTCCGCGCTGGAGAGAAGCGGCAACGGCCGGCTCCTGTCTACGCCGCGCGTCTCGACGCAGAACAACGTCGAAGCGGAGATCGCACAGGGCGTCCAGATTCCTTACCAGACCGTGGCGAACAACACCGTGACCGTGAACTTCAAGGATGCGGCTCTGGTGCTCAAGGTGGTGCCGCAGATCACCGCGTCCAACACGATCATCATGAAGATTTCGGTCGACAACGGGTCGGTTGGCGAGGTGTTCAACAACATCCCGTCGATCAACACGCAGCGCGCGAACACGACCGTCCAGGTCGATGACGGCCAGACGACCGTCATCGGCGGCATCTACGCCAGCTCGGAGTCGTCCACCAACGATAAGACGCCTGGGCTGAGCCGGGTTCCGCTGCTCAAGTGGTTGTTCAAGCGCGACACCATGGACGACAAGAGCTCCGAGCTGCTCATTTTCATAACCCCCCGCATCATCAAAGGCTGATTCGTGATGCTTGAACCGGGTATCGTTCGCAGATTTCTCGCGGTGGCCGCGCTGGCCGCCGCAGCGGCTTCATGCGGCGACGTGGTCCGCGAAGGCCGCTCGCCGGTATTTCTCGTCCTCGATTCGTTGCAGGCCGCGCCCAGCGGAGGTTTTGGCGCCGGGAAATTCGGGGGCTCACTGTTCTCGGACGTGATCGTCAACCTCACGACCCCGGCACCATGCTCGCCGCAGACCCCGTGTCCGACCTTGTACGCGGACAACGGCCAGGCGGTGCTGCACCTGGCGTCGAAGGACGCGAGCCTTTCACCGACGTCGAACAATCAGGTGACGATTACCCGGTATCACGTCACCTATCGACGCGCTGATGGCCGGAATACGCCCGGCGCCGACGTCCCATACGCGATCGACGGGGCCGTGACGGGGACGGTCCCGCCATCCGGTCCGGCGACATTCAGTTTCGAGATCGTCCGTCACGTGGCCAAAGAGGAATCGCCGCTGGTGCAACTCATTTCCAGTTCGGCGATCATCGCCACGATCGCCGACGTCACGCTGTACGGCACCGACCAGGTCGGAAACGCGATCAATGTCACCGGATCGATTTCGATCGAGTTCGGCAATTTTGGGGATCAATAGGATCATGGGGAAGCGCATTCTCGGGCTCTGGACCGTCGTCGTCGCCCTCGCGTTGAGCGCGGCGTGTACCGTGCATCAGGCGGACGAGGCGCCGGCGTTGACAGGGCCATCGGAGTTCGGCCTTGCGGTCACGATGACGGCGAAACCGGACCGCGTCACAATCGACGGCAGATCCACATCGACCATCACAGTCCAGGTGCGCGGTCCCAATGGCGAGGCGAAGCCGAAGGTCGCGCTGCGCGTCGACATGATCGTGGACTGCAGGCCGCTGCTACGACAGGGCTTTAAGGATTGCGGGACGTTGAACGCGCAGAACATCGAAACGGATGCGGATGGGCGCGCGTCTGTGACGTATACGGCGCCGGCGCCGCCGCCGCCGCCGGGGGAAAACAACACGGAGCAAACCGTTTCGATTCGTGCCACTGCTGTAGGTGCCGACGCCCAGGCAGCAATTCAGCGCACGGTCGACATTCGTCTGGTGCCGCCTGGCGTGATCCTGCCGCCGGCCGATACGCCGACGGCGGCGTTTACCGTGACACCAACGCCGGTGAACGTGAATGTCGCCGCAACCTTTGACGCGTCCGGCAGTTGTCCGGGACAGGCGAGTTCGACCGGAGCGTGTCTGGCGAGCACGAGTGTGGCAATCGACAGCTACGCGTGGAACTTTGGGGACGGCTCGACACCAACGAGTGGCAAGACGGTGACACACACGTTCACGGCTTTGGGAACATTCACATTCAGCGTGACGCTGACGGTGACCAACGATCGCGGGGTCCGTGCGTCGAAGACCCAGGACGTCCAGGTGGTCTTGTCCGTCAAGCCGACTGCGGTTATCGTACCCGCGTCGGTGACGGTGCCTTTGGGGGGGCGCGTCTTTTTCGATGGCGGCCAATCGTTTGCGGCGACAGGGCACTCGATCGTCAGTCACGTCTGGCGTTTTCTCGATGATGGCACGACGAAGACCGGTGTGACCACGAGCCACGATTACGGCAATGTCGGCACCTACAGCGTAACGCTCACGGTCACCGACGACACCGGACAATCGGGGTTTGCCACGGGTACCGTGACGGTAAACCCTTGAAGCGGATGACTTATGTGCTGGTGCGGCGGGGAACAGGCACGCTGAATGTGGCCGTTTGGCCTTAAAGAATGCCCGACGACTCCCGGATTGAAGAACTGCGAGGCCGGATCCGCAAGGATCCGGCCTCGATTGCTTTCGCCCAGCTCGCGGAGGAGCTGCGCCAGGCGAAACGATATACGGAGGCGATCGC
>JBGPKK010000018.1:0-46642 GCA_041485905.1 Vicinamibacteria bacterium | reverse complement strand
GGCTGGTCCGACGCTCGAAGGCGTGAAGAGATGGACGCCGTGAAGCGGTTCTACGAGATCGCGTAGTCGGGTGGGTCGGGTCGGTCAGGTGAGTCAGGTGGGCCACCCTGCCAGACCGACCAGACCTGTCTGGCTTAGGGCAGGGTGAAGGCGTTGAACACGTAGGTCACACCCGCCGTGATGCCGATCGTCGGATCGGTAGCTGTGAGACCCACAAACACTCCTGCATCCAGACGCACCGTCCCTCGCGTGTAGCGGCCGCCGACTTTGAGCAGACCCCGGCTCTCGGTTCCAGGAAAAGCGTCGCCGCTTCGCGTCGAGACGCGTCCGTTGAGCTCGCCCACCAACTCGGCCTGCTGCGTCATCGCGCGGGCAAACGACAGCCCGTAGGTCAACACGTCGTTCTGACGATTCCCAACGATCGGGTCAGCCAGGATTCCGAAACCGACATTGCCGACGACGCGAACCGACTGCACGGTCTTTGCGCCGAGCAGCGACATGAAGAAATCGGTCGTGTCCAGACCCAGGCCGCTCTCGTTCGACGCGTTCGGCAGCTTGGTCGCGAACCGCACGCCCAGCGCCGGACGTCCCATGCTCTCCGCCAGCAGCCGGATTTTCGTGGCGATCACGATGTCTTCAGCGTCGTGGGTGCTCGTGCCGGTGACGGTGAGCAACGACGACAGCGGCGCGCCAGAATTGCGCTTCGTAATGTCGAGACCGTCGTATATGCCACCGTCGATCTGAAGTTCGGCGATCGAGCTGATGCCCACGCTGACACCGAGGGTCGGGATGCGCCAGAGGTTTCCCTCGAGCCCAGATACCGGATAGTGCTGATCGTGGGCGTAGTCGATGCCACTCTCGATGAGCACGCGACCCGCGCCGATCGGCTCGGGGTCTTCGGTGAGCAGCGGCCGCTGCTGAGCCGCGGCAGTCGCTGCGCTCAAAGTTAAAAGGCAAAAGGGTAAAGGCAAGAGTAAAGTGTGAAGTTTCAAAACCGCCTCCGGCTGTCCAACAGCAGCGTGACCGGTCCGTCGTTGACGAGGGAGACCTGCATCACGGCTTGAAATTCGCCGGTCGCGACCATCAGGCCTGAGCTGCGCAGTTCCCGCACCACGTCTTCGTAAAGGGGTTTGGCGATTGCCGGCGGGGCCGCCTCGTCGAACGACGGTCGACGTCCCTTGCGGCAGTCGGCTGCCAACGTAAACTGCGACACGACGAGCACACTCCCGCCGGCGTCCCGCACCGACTGATGCCACTGTTTGCCGGAATCGCTCGGGTCGTCGAAGACCCGGAGCTCGCGTATCTTGTTCGCGACGTACACCACATCGGTGGGACCGTCGTCCCGCTCGACGCCAACCAGTACCAGCAGGCCGGGACCGATCTGACCGACTGTCGTCGGTCCCACGGCGACCGACGCCGATGAAACGCGCTGAACGACCGCTCTCACGCCGTTTCGTTGACCTCGTCGCCGCGGAAGACGCGGAGGACACGGAGGTTTGATGTGGAGAGCTTCGTGTCTGCGATGGGGACCCGCGCCCTCAGATGGGCCGGCGGATTCAGCCGAGTGTCGAGCAGGTGACGTGGCGCCACGTTTGCCAGCGCCTTCAGCATCGATTGCCTGACGCCGGGATGCTCGGTTTCGAGTTCCATGATCAGGCGTTTGGCGCGCTGCCGCTGCAGGCCAAGATCGCCGCAGGCCGGACAGCAGCAGCCGATGATCGGCAGCTCCGACTGCTTCGCGTACTGCCGCGCTTCTTCCTCTCCGACATACACCAACGGACGGATAACCACATGCGTGTTATCGTCGGACACGAGCTTGGCCGGCATCGCCTTCAAAGAACCCGCGAAAAAGAGATTCAGCAGCAGCGTCTCGATGAAATCGTCGGCGTGGTGCCCCAGCGCGATCTTGCTTGCGCCCACTTCTTTCGCGATCCGGTACAGCACCCCGCGCCGCAGGCGCGCGCAGAGCGAACATGGCGTCGCACCGTCGTCGAGAATATCTTCGATGACGTCGCCGATGCCCGTGTGCTCGATCCGGTATTCCCATCCGCGGGCTTCACACGTGCTGGCGATCACGCCGTGCTTGTAGTCCTTGTAGCCGGAGTCGACGTTGACGGCGATGAGCGAGAAGCGGATCGGCGCGCGCTGGCGCAGTACGTCGAGGATCTGCAGAAGGGCCCAGCTGTCCTTGCCCCCGGACAAACCGACCATAACGCGGTCGCCGTCCTCCAGCATCTGGTAGTCGACGATGGCCTTGGTCGTCTTTTTCGCGAGCCGCGACTCGAGCTCACTCCGATATCCCATGAGTGTGATTGTAACGTTTTAGGCGATGACCAGACGCTTGACGGCCGCGGGCCACGTGAGCGTCGCGACGCGGGCGGCGGCGGCGTCTCCAAGCCGCTCGGCCAACGCCCGATCGTCCATGACGCGCGCGATTGCGGCGGCGATAGACGCCGGTGTCGGATCGCAGACAAGCCCTGTGTCGCCGTCCCGCACGATCTCCGATGGCCCGCCGCTGTCGACGCAGGTGATCACGGCTTTCCGGGACGCGAAGGCTTCGACAGTGACGAAACCGTAGTCTTCGTCAACTGGCGGGAAGCAGACGAAGCGGCATCTCGCGAGATGATCGACCAGCACCTCGTCGGACACTCTCCCGAGCAAGGTGACGCGATTCGACACGCCGAGCGCCGCGCTCAGCCGCTCCAGGTCTGGACGGCTCTCGCCCTCGCCGGCGATCACGACGCGCGCGTGTCGAGCCGCAGGTTCTCCGAGAGCGCGGATCAGGAGATCGAGACGTTTGAGCGGCGTCAATCGTGAGACGGCGAAGATGTAATCGCCGTACCCCTCGCAACGATAGGCACGCTGCGGGGGCGGCGGCAGGAGCACGTCCGATCGCACGCCGAGAAGGGTCAGCCGGCGCTGGACGGTTGCCGACTGCGCGACAACTTCGGTCACATGGCGCGTCAGCAGCCATCGGTCGACCGCACGGATCGCAACCCGCTTCAGTCGCTCTTTGACGCGTCCCCGCGGCGACAATGCCGCCGCGAACCGCGGCCAGAGATCGTCATACTCGCGCATCGTGTGATTCAGCCACGACACGTGGACGGGATGCCTGACGGCGTAGCTTGGAAAGCGCAGGCTGATCACCTGATCGATCGTCCGGCCGGCGGTCAGGCTGACGTCGGTTCGCCAGGTCTTCCAGTACGAAGACACTTGATGGCCAAACTGGCAGTCCGGCGTGACGACCAGATGCGCCTCATGTCCGGATGCGCGCGCAGCCGCGACAAGCGATCGCGCGATGACGAGATGCCCGCCTTCGGTCGATGGCGGGCTGGAAGTGACCACGGCGAGGACGGCCATTACGGCGTGCGCGTCGACACGATCCGCGCGGGGATGCCGACCGCCACTGCGCCCGCCGGAACGGACTCGCGCACAACGGCGCCGGCTCCGATCACTGCGTGAGGACCGATCGTTACCCCATCGAGGATCTTCGCCCCCGCTCCAGTCCACACTCCTTCTCCGATGTTGACCCCAGACGACGTGCGCGTTTGTGCCAGCACGGTTTTCGACGGATCCGAGAAATCGTGATCGCCGCCGATGACGTAGGTGTACGCGGCCATGAGGACGCTCGGCCCGATGCTGACGCGGCTGGCCGAGAACAGCTCGCAGTTGAAGCCAATGTTCGCGTGGTCGCCGATGTCGATGTCGCCGTTCTTGCACGACAGGATGGTATTGCGCCCGATAAACACACCGTCTCCGATGCGAATGCCCAGATTCGACTCGCCTTTGGCGTCGATCAGACAGTTGTCGTCGATCACCACGTCGCTGCCGATGTGAATCTTGTGCGGGTGTCGCAGGACGACGTTCTGGCCGAACACGACATTTCGCCCGCACGATCCGAGCAGCCAGGGATAGAGCGCCTTCCGGAGCACGAGGCCGAACGCTCCGGCCCGTGCCTGGGCGAGCGCGATGACGATCTCATGCTTCAGGAGCGCGCCGAGCCCCGGTCTTCCGACAACGAGCGCGGCGTACTTCTCGCGGCTCGACGTGCCCCGGGCAAACAGCTGCTCCTGCGCCTTCGTCACCTTCGGCGAGGCGATATCATTCGCGTCAGAGCCAGCCATGATCGCGGTACCACGTCAACGTCCGGGTGATCCCTTCTCGCACACCAACCGTCGGCGCGTAGCCGATCTCGGTGCGCGCCCTCGTGATGTCGAACGCACGGCTCTTGGTGAAGAAGTCGACGCGCCGCCGGTAGATCGGCGGCTCGATTCCAAGCGGCGTGCACACCGCCTCACACAGGGCGCCGACTAACCAAAACGGCCAGACCGGCAGGTGCACCGGCTGCGGCCGTACGCCGGCGACGCCGGCGATGACCGCCACCACCTCGTTCAGCGTCGTCACCTCTCCGCCGGCAAGGATGTACGTGCGATTAGCGGCGGCGGGATGCTCGCCGCAGAGACGGAATCCTTGCACGAGATCGTCGATATAGGTGAGATGGTAATAGATTTCGCCGCGGCCTAATGTCGGAAACCGCCGAACCGTGTTCCGGAAGAGCTTCAACAGCCGGCGATCGCCCGGACCGTAAATGCCGCTCGGGCGCGCGATCGTCAGCTCGAGGCCAGACCGCGCTGCCGCCTCCCGCGCGCGCTGCTCGCCTTCGAGCTTCGTGCGCTGATAGATGTCGCCGGGCCTGATCGGCGCGTCTTCGTTCGCCGGCGGATGCTCGATGTCGCCGTGAACGCCGACCGTGCTGCAGTGAACGACCCGGCGCACACCGGCCCGCGCCGAGTGCTCGACGAGCTGGGCCACGGCCGTGGCATTCACCGCGCGATAGAGGTCGGCCGACAAGCCAGCCTGCCGGTACACCGCCGCGATGTGATAGACGACTTCGATCCCCTCGACCGCTTTGGCGAGCGTGGCCGCATCGCGCAGATCGCCGACCGTGAGCTGGATGCCCGCGCTGTGAAGATGATCCGGCACGCGACCATCGCGCACCAGCGCCCGGACCTGGTGCCCGGCCGCGGCCAGCGCCCGCGCCAGATGGCCGCCTGTGAACCCCGTGGCGCCGGTGACTAGAACTCGCACCGTTCGGCGACGAGCGTGACCGGCGTTCCAAACAGGCGCAGCAGACCCAATCGCGCGGACAGCCTGTTGGACCAGAGGCTGAATCGCGGCGATCCCATCGCCTTGTGAAGCGCGATCGGCAGGACGAATTGACGATGGAAGGCCCGGACGCGAAAGCCGGATGTGGCCAGCTCACGAGCCACGGCGCCGTCGCTCAACACGCGGTACGGCTCCGTGCGTGCGCCGAGCGCGTGCGTGAGCCGGCGGATCATCGACTGGATAACCGCGAAGCTGAACGCGGACGGATAATCGATGACGACGAGACTGTCGGCCACGCGGCACAACTGGGCGATCGACCTGCGCCAGTCAGCCGCGTGCATCAGCACGCGCAGGCTGATCACGACGTCGAACGAGCGATCGCCGAACGCGAGCGTGTGCGCGTCACCGGATACGAAGCGCACCGCGAGATGCTCGTCGGCCGCGCGACGGCGCGCGATTGCCAGCATCTGCTCCGACGCGTCCACGCCAGTGACGTCCGCGCCTGCGCGGGCGAACAGAAGGGCGGCGCGGCCGGTTCCGGTCCCGACGTCCAGGATCGACTGATGGTCGGTGCGGCCCACGAAGCTCGCCAGAACCCGCGCCTGCTCGGCCGCGACCAGTTCGCCAATCGGACCGCCGAAGCGCCGCTCGTCGAAGCCTTGCGCGGTCGCCGGATCGGCGTAGACGGTATAGCTGTAATGCGTCGGAGTCGGAAACAGCGCCGCGCACGCCTGACGCGTCCGCTCGAGATACGAGTGGTAGGTGTACTTGGTCTCCGCCAGCTCGCGCGCCCGCTTTCCAACCGACTCGGCGCGACCAGAATCCGTCAGGGCCGCAAGCACGCCGTCTCCGAACTCACGCGGCGATGTTCCTGTGAGGATGGCCGTGTCGTCGCTCAGCACTTGCGTATGCGTCAGCAACCGCGTGGCGACGATTGGCTTACCGGACCGCAGGTACTGATAGATCTTGAGCGGCGTGTTCGTGCCCCGCGATCGTGGCGAGACGAGGACGTCGCATGCGAGCAGATATCGAGGAATCTCGGTCGAGGGATGCTCGCCCGCGAAGATGACGAGGTCCTCGATGCCCGCGGTACGGCACCGCCGACGCGCGTTGTCGATTTGGTCCGGCCTGCCCCCGGCCAGCAGGAGCCTCGCCTCGGGGATCGACGCCTGCACGTGCGCCATCGCGTCGAAGAGAAGGTCGAGCCCCTGGTAGGCCTCGAACGTGCCGGTATAGAGCACCACGGGCGTCGAAGCGGAGAGGCCAAGCTGCCGGCGTAGCGCGAGAGCCTCTGCGGGCGTCGCGTCAGCGTCCGCGGAGCCCGGCGCGTTCTCGATGAGGATCGCGTGCGCGTCCGGATCGATCCCCCGCACCGTCTCTTCCAACGACGGACAGATGACGATGACGACGCGCGATCGTCGGATCATCAAGCGCTCGATCGCCAGAAACAGGCGGCGGATCACACGCGATCGGCTGAAGGCGAAGTTGCCAAGCTGCTGCGGCAGGCTGGAGTGCATGTCGTAGAGATGCGGCAGGCCGAGCAGCGCGCCGACAGCCACGCCGATCAGTCCGCCTTCTTCGTGGGAGTGTATCGCGTCGTAGCGGTTGGTCAGCGCGCGCCGCAGCACGCTGAACGTCAGCAGGAAATCGAGCGGCAGCTTCGCGATCGACGGGCCGATCCCGACACGCCGGACAAACGGCGGTCGCAGGCAGCGAAAGACGCGCAGCCCCGGCATCGACACATCGCTGCCGAACGGATAGGTGACGAGATCGACCTGGTGCCCGAGCTCGGTGAGCGCCCGGATCCGGTGGAACTCGCTGAACGGTGTACCACGGGGCTCGAAAAACGGCTCGGGCGCAATCATGAGAAGGCGCACGATCCTGTAATTTTCTCACGGATCCGTAGTACAGTGCCGTCGCCCCCGTTTTCCCTGCATGTCCGCGGACATTTCCAACTCGTCTCCCGCTCGGCGGTACGGGCTGACAGCCGTCAAGTTGGCGGTCAGCGTGGTGCTGCTGGCGGTCCTCTTTTCCCGCATCGATGTCGCCCGTTTGTGGGCGAGCGTGCGCCGCGCGTCCGTGTTCTGGCTGCTCGCGGCGATGGTGGTGTACTCCCTCAACGTGCTGGCGAGCACCTGGCGCTGGCATCTGCTCCTGGCAGCGCAGGATGTGCACGTGCGCCGGCGGTCGCTGCTCAATTCCTTCCTGGTCGCGTTGTTCTTCAACAACTTTCTCCCGAGCAACATCGGCGGCGACGTGATCCGCATCGGCGATACCGTCCGGCCGGCCGGCTCAAAAACGCTGGCGGCCACCGTCGTGCTCTTCGATCGCGGGCTCGGGTTGATGGGCCTCGTCCTGGTGGCGGCGATGGGCGCCACCATCGCGGAAAACAGCCGCCACGTGGTGACGCCGATCTGGCCGTCGTGGCTGTGGGCCGGGTTTCTCGTCGGCGCGGCGGCCTCCGTCCCGGCCGTGCTCGCACCGGCCGGCTTCGGACGCCTGCTGCAGCCGCTGACCGTCTTTCATCCCGAGTGGGTCGGCGGCCACATCGAGAAGGTGACGGAGGTGCTGTCGCGGTTCCACGATCGACCGGGCGCGCTTGCGGGCTGCTTCCTCGGCGCCATCGTCGTGCAGGCGACGATCGTTCTCTTCTATTTTATCGTCGCGTACGCGCTGCACCTGAACATGACGATCTGGGATCTGGCGGTCATCGTGCCGATTTCGTTCGTGGTCCAGATGATTCCGGTATCGGTCAACGGGTTCGGGCTGAGGGAAGCGACCTTCGCGTTGTATTTCAAAGCCGTCGGCCAGCCGCTCGAATCCGCGCTCCTCGTTGCGCTCGTGCCCACCGCCCTCATCATGCTGTTCTCACTGAGCGGCGCCGCCGTGTACGTGAGCCGCCGGCACTAATAGCTGGCGCAGAGATTGGGATGTAGGGCGGGGCTTATTAGCCCCGCCGGAGCCGGGCCTGATAAGGCCCGGCCTACGTACCGTAATTTCGCAACGCACGCTAACTTATTTCGACCCGTACCAGAGAGACGTTTCGGCGTCGGTGTACTCCGGGACGAGACGGACGAGAGCGCCAAGGAATCGGCTGTCCTTGGAGCCTGGCGCCTCGAGGAATGGGACGAAGCCGCTCGTCGTGGTGATCGAGACCGTGTAGACGTAACTCGTCGGCTGCTCGTCACGACGATACGGCACGCCTTCGTCTACCGCCATGGTAAGGCGGGCCTTCTCCGCGGGCTTCATCTCGAGCGTCCGGGATTCGCGTCCGGTCGAAACCGTCACGCGATCCGGCTTTCCGCCATTCTCAATCTCGATCCCGAGCCTCGTGATGGCCTTCGTGACGAAGCGGTCGCCGCCCGCGTCGGCAACCGGAGCGCGCAGGATTACTTCCGCGCGCGATTTCCCCTTCACCCAGAACGCGTCTCCTTCCTGGTTGAACGCGTTGTCGTCTGGAAAGTACGCGAGCACCGGCGGAATGCCGCCAAGGAGCCGCTTCGCGCGGTTGGGATTGGCCGCCATTGGCAGGTCGTTGAGCAGCGTCAGTTCGGCGGGAAGCCAGCGCAGCGGTCCCGACTTCGCGTGCTCTCCAGGATTGAACGACGCGTAAAAGGGGTTGATGAGGATCTTGGCCGTGAAGAGCGCGCCGACGGCGAGCGCGATCGCCGCGCCGGCGAGACCGGATTCCGCGGGCATGAGGAAAAGAAACAGCGGGTAGAAACTCAGAAAATAGCGGTTGCCGACCGGCCCGCCGCCGCCGGAATAGGTGAATGGCGTCAGCAGGAGCAGGACGAGCACTGCTCCGACGATGGTCGCGCCGACGAGCCACTGCCACGACCGCCGGCCTTTCGAGATCAGAAACATGAGCGCGATCACGACGCCTGGGAAGAAGTACGGCACCAACCCGCTGAAACGGCCGACGACGAAATAGACGACGTTGTGTCGGAACACGGTCAGCGTATGGCGATTGACCAGCACGTCGCCGACGGCCACCCCTTCACGGCCCCGTACCGGGCCGATGTTTTCGAACGTTTCCCGATCGTTGGCAAAGGGAAAGCCGATGAAGCTGTAGAACGTCTTGCGATCCCCGCCCTGGTAGTTGAACTCGCCGGTGATCGCGGCATTGCCGAGAAACAGGCCACCGCCCAGCACTGCCCAAAGCAGGACCATGATCGTCGCGCGACGCCACTGCCGCCGCCCTATTGCGAGCGCGATCATCGGAAACATCAGAATCGCGTGCGTCGGCTTCGAGAAGGTGAGGAGGCCGACAAGCGCCGCAGCGGCGTAATCCGATCCGCGACCGAGCAGGAACGCGCCGCTCTGCCCCTCGACTATCGCTCGGGGCACCCCGAGCGCCGCCGAAGGGTGCTGCGAGCGTGGAGTGTCGGCGGCCTCCTTATAGCTCCACAGAAACAACGCATAAAGCGCCACGGAGAAGTTGAGCAGCTCGGGGGTCAGCCACACGAAGTACACCGGGGCAACCGACGCGGCGAGGAATACGCCCGAGTACGCGAGCGCGGCCGGAGCCGAACGCAGGCGACGCGCAAGAAACGTGTAGGCCACTAACAAATCGAGAGCCAACAGTAGTGCGTGCAGGACCAGAAAGCCGTTCGTGCCGAAGAGGAACACAAACGGCGCGGCAATCAGCGGGTAGATATACGGCTTGCCGTAATACAGGCGAGTGCGAACCGGATCTTCCAGCTTCGTCCATCGGACGAACGGCCACTCACCCATGAGGCCTACGTGGACCGCCTTGCCGCGTTTCAGGAAGATCCCCTCCGGACCTGGAAATTCTTCCCACACCCGGACCAGGTCTTTGTGATCAAAGGCGAAGTCGAAGTCGCGCGCCAGGCTGTGTCCCAGGCTGTAATAGGTCGCCTCGTCGCCTTTGTAACCCTGCGCTGTCTTCGGCACGTCGATCGTCAGGGCGATGGCCAGCAGGACCAGCGCGAGGGCCACCGACGCGATCGCGCCGGTCGATATGTGCACCGGCGTCGTGCTATTCACGCGGACTCCCCGGACGCGAGGAACGATAAATCGGCGCCCAGCACGCCGCGGCGCCGGGTCGCGCGCGAGACCTCGTGCAGCAAGCCGTACAGGCGCTCCATCTTGCGGACGAACGCGCTGATGTCGTACTGCCGTCCGGTGGCCCGCGCCGCCGCGCCGAGCCGCGCGCGCTCGTCGGGATGGTCGATCGCCCAGACGATCTTGCCGGCCAGGGCGTCGGTATTCCGTTTGGGGACGATCAACGCATCGTGCGTGTCGGTGAGGATGTCGAGCAACCCGTCGGCATCGGTCGCCACGATCGGTTTTCCCATGGCAAGCGCTTCGAATGCGGTGATGGGGGTTCCCTCCCAGAGAGATGGAAACACACTGAGGTCGAACGCCGACAGCGTGCCTGCCACGTCGCGTCGAAAGCCGGCGAAGACGAACCGGTCGCCAAGGCCGAGACGTGCAGCCTGCGCCTGCAAATCCGGCAGCAAGGGTCCTTCGCCGACGAGAAAGAAACGCGCGGTGGGCCGCTCCTTCACGACGCGGAGGGCGGCGTCAATCAGAAACGAGTTGCCCTTCGAGTCGTGCAGCCGTGTGACGGTCCCGATCGCGAAGTCCGCGGGCTCGATCCCGAGCTGCCGCCGGGCGTCGGCGATCTCGGCGTCGCTCCGGTGGCGGCTGAACTCTTCGAGGGGCACTCCGAGGTACACGACCTTCACCTTCGATGCAGGAAGGCGGCGGGCGTTGATGGTGAAGTCGGCGGTGCTCTGCGACACTGCGATGGCGATGTCGGTATAGGGCTCGAGCAGCTGGTCGGCCACTTTCTGGAACCACGGCGTGTCGGTGAGATTCGCGTGCTCGTGCAGAACCACCGGGATCCGTCTCATCGCCGCCGCGATTCGTCCGAACGTCGAGGCGCCGTACCCGTGGAGATGCAGGATGTCGATCTGCTTGCGGTCGATGACCTCGAGCAGCGCCGGCAGCGTCGCCGGGTCGAATTTCGAGCGGTGCAGGTAGGTGATGTCGATGCCGAGCGCCTCGAGCGTCTCCTCCGACAGGTCCTTCCGGCGCAGGCTGACGAGCGACACGTTGAAGCGCTGCGGGTCGAACCGCGGAATCATCCAGGAGAACAGCCGCTTGACCCCGTGCATCCGCGACCCTTCCCACCCAAGGTGATCGCAGACCTGGAGCACGTTGAGTCTTCGGTTTGTCATCCTGTTGAGCGACGGCAGGCCATATACCGGGAAGTCCGGCGCGGACGTGTGGCGATTATATCGTGTCTTGACAGCGACTTAGCGGTCACCTACGATAACGACTCCCCCCACCCGTCTCGTCGCGGTCTCGCTCCCCCAGCGCTTACCGCTCTTACACGGTTTGGCTAAAGCTGGCGCCACTCTGTGTCGATAACAGACAAGGCGCGCGCAATACGCGTGTCTCGTACGGGTCTCCTTTGAGAGTCTGACCATGACCAGATTGAGAGCGCTGCTGGCGTTGTCGCCGTTGCTGCTGGCGACTGCGGGCTGCCAGGCCATGAAAAGCTCGAATCCGCTCAGCCCCGACGTGGCGGGCCCGATTCCCGGCGTCGACATCAGCGCCCCGAAGCCTCTCGATCCCAATGGCGCCAAGGTCGCGGTCGACAAACAACCTGTTACGTTGACCGTGGAGAATGCTTCGACCTCGGGACAACGGCCGTTGAACTACGTGTTTGAGGTCGCGACCGACGTCGGCTTCACGAACAAGGTGTTCTCGCGCGCCGGCGTCACGCCCGGCGACGGCCGCACCAACGTGCGACTCCCCGATCCCCTGGCGCCCGGGCGCAGCTACTACTGGCGCGCGCGGGCTGAAGACGGCGCCAACACCGGCCCGTACTCGTCGCCGGCCAATTTCGATGTCTTCACCCCGATCGTGATCGAGCAGCCGGAGCTGCTCTCGCCGGTGAACAACGCCAGGGTCAGCAATCTCCGCCCCGCCTTCACCTTTGCCAACGTGACGCGTTCGGGTCCGGTGGGTGCGATGTCGTACCTCATTGAGGTCTCCGATACGGACTCGTTCGCCAACAAAATTGCCGTGTGGACGGTTGCCGAACAGCCGAACCAGACAACCGACCAGATGCCGCAGGACGGCGAGTTCGGCAAGTACCTGTTCTGGCACGTCCGCGCCTTCGATCCGACAACGGCCGGGCCGTGGTCGAGGGTCCAGGCGTTCGTCATGCCTGATGCCATCATTCGGCAAACTGATGGTGGTGGTGGCGATTGGCAGAGCTGCGGCTCAACGCCCGGCTTCCCCCTCGTCGCCTGCGTACATGCGGCAGTCAACCCGGCGCACACACCCGAAGGGGCGTTCGAAGTCGTCAAGCGGGTCGCCTGGCTGCTGCGCGGCCAGGGCGCGGGGCTGCTGATCAAGAACAGCGGCGAGAATATCGTGGCGTGGAAGGGGTACAGCTTCGCGGCGGCGCGCCTGTGCTATCCCGACGGCCACATCTACAAGCTTCTGACGGACGTGCCGACCACCAACGGACCGACATGGGCCGACAACGACTTCGTGGATCGCAGCCTGTACGTGCCGGCGATCGACCCCAGGTAGCGACGACAGTGGCGAGCGCCTCGTTAAAAACGCATCCGCGCGCCGATGCCGATCTGAAATCCGCCGACCTTCAGGCCGGGCGCCGAGGGAAGATCGATGGAGCCGCCGTTGTACCGGATGAACACGCCGGCCCCGATCAATTTCGTGAACATATAGGCGCCGTCCACGCCGACGTTCACGCCCCTCGCGGTCCCCGACTCATCGCCCACGACTGCGACCGCGTTCGATGTGTTTTCGGGTATGGTCACGGTCGTGACCACCTGCTGTCGGACGCGAGTGAACGATGGGCCGATCGAGACCGCCACGTCGATGTTGTCCCTGACCGGGTAGAACCACATGGCGACCAGATAGACGTTACGGTCGGTGCGCGGCGCGGTCGACAGGTCGAGGGTGACCGCGTTGGGCTTATTGAAGAAGATCTGGCTGGGAACCGATGCGGACCCGACCGCGCTTCCCGTGCTGTTGAAGCTGGAAAATCCGATCGCGACGCCCAAATCGCGCCACGCTCTGTAACCGACGCTGATGTCGAGCAGTGCCCCGCCGTCGACCGTCTCGGTGGTCGCCCACGTTGCGGTCTGCCCGTAAACATTATTGATGCTCGCGCCATTGCTGATCGTGTCCGTCCTGGTCTGGGCGGCGGCGTTGATGTTGACGAAGGCCTTGCCGTTGAGCGGCGTCTGCGCTCTGGTCTGCGAAGCGCTGGCCAGGGCGAATCCAGCCATCAGCACGATGATGCTCGTCGTCTTGTTCATCTATGAATGTCCTCGTGTGGGTTGTCGATTCAGCCTCGCGTCGACTGCCTGCGAGCGCGAAGATGGTAGCACGGGTTCCAGGGCGAGCTCAGCTGTTTCCATGCGATATTTCCGTTTAGTTTCGAGATCTCTTCGGTTACAATGTCTGCCAACCCAGCTCCCTCTCAACCCTTTTGGAGTAATTGAATGGAACGAAGAATTCTGGCCCTTCTAGGTGTGTCCGCGCTCGTGGGCGGAATCGTTGCCTGCTCGTCGAGTAAGCCCGCCACGCCTGTCGCGCCGAGCACGACCAGCACGTCGGCGGCCGATGGCACAACGCTCAAAGTAAACCCTGCGTCACTACAGTCGCCGATCAACGATCAGAAGCTCACGACAGACACGGTTGTGCTCACGACGGCGCCCGCATCCCCGCAGTTCGCGAGCGGCCTGTCGCTCTTCTATCACTACCAGTTGCTCACCTCCGCGGGTGCGCTCGTGCAAGAGGCGACCATCCTCGCAACGAGCTGGCAAGTGACCGCCACGCTCGTGGGTAACGCGCGTTACAGCTGGCGGGTGCGTCCAGAGTACCAGGGCGAGGCCGGGCCATGGTCGGCGGCGGCCACCTTCATCACACGCGAGCCATTCGTCATCAACGACAAGCTGACCGACGGCAGGACCGTGGGTACGCAAGTCGGCGGTCACTTCCTGGCCGGTCAGGGGTGGCAGTCTGACACCTTCAGCGACGGCATCGACTACGATCTCCCGACGCCTTGCCCGTTCTGCACGCTGGAATTCGACGCCACGAATTTCGGCTCGCAGGAAGGCTTGCCGTTCCTAAAAGACTTCAAATGGGTCACGATGGGCGACGCCGGCGCATTCGGCAGCTTCGGCGCCTTCCGCGACCACCCCTGGAAGATGCACCTGGTACAGCGAGCAGACTTCGCCACGGGCATGGAGATCATCTGGCGGAATGGCGGTACCGATCCCAGTGGTGGCGACCCTGGCGATCACAGAATCAAGCTCATCTCCACACCAATCGATTTTCACAGCTCGAATGTCTATCATTTCGTGCTCGACTGGGGCACAGCGGGATACACGATTTCGGTGAACGGTACAGAGGTGTTGTCGGATGGCTGGGACCACTGGTACGAGCCGCCGAACCATCGCATCTCGCTCGGCTGTTACCCACGCGGCGAAACGATGATTGGAACGATCTGGCGGAACGTGACACTCAAGAGGAAACCAGACCTGAGTCGTTGAGAACCAGAGGGCGCGTGGTCATACGCCACGCGCCTTTTTTTTGTGCTAACGAATGACCGTCACGTTGAACGCGCCCGAGTTATCGCCGAACCCATCGTCGTTCACCCCGAGATTCAGACGGCCGTTGGCCGGCATCCTGATTCGCTGATTGTTCGAGCCAATCGGGAATGGCGCGCCCGTGCCGACCCGCCCGATCAAGCCGCCAACCGCCATGGCCGGCACCGGATAGTTGTTCCGTGGCGCGTTGAAGCCGCTGCTCCCGTCCGGCCCGGCTGCCGCTTCCGGCGCGTTGCCGCTCGCAATCCGGATCTGCCCGCTCGACACAAACGCAACCTGATCGCCGGCCTTGACGTCGATGCCGGTGTCGGTCCACGGCTGATTGCCGTTCACCGTGATGCCGCCGCTGTTGCCGGAGACGCCGCTGGTCGCAACGGCTCCTCTGGCGTTCCTGAGAATGCCGGCATACACGTTACGCGCGCCGGCCGGGTTGATGTAGACCCGCGCGAGCTGGTTTGCCGAGATATCGTGACGGCCGCCTTCCCGCCGGTCGTACGTGATGGTCTCGCCATCGGCGCTGATATGGTAGAGCTTGCCGAAAATCACCTGGCCGTCGCGGGTGACGAACACATGGCGCTCGAGCTCGGAAGGATTGTTGTCGACACGGGGAATCTGCCGGAGCTCGGCCGCTGCCGGATCGTCGGGAACGAATGCGATGACCGCCACGTCGCTCGATGGGTAATCGCGCCCATTCAGGGTGTAGGTCGTCCCGCCCTTATAGGTCAGCTCTCCGTTCACCCGATCGCCGTTCCTCAGGACAAAGGTCGCCGGATGGTTGCCCAACACGACAACCGTCGCGCTCGCCGCCAAAACGCACGTCATAACGAATCGACGAATCATCTGAACCTCTCTTTCCAAGCTGATGCACTGCGCGCTCCGACTGAACGGAGCAGGCCACACCAGCATGAGCCCGAAGGCGGTGTGGGCGCTGTGCTCAATGACACAGGCCGGAAAAAGCCGATCCGTGGGATGTCGAGGGTGTGCTCAGGGCCCGCCTGGAGACGGGACTGCATACAGCGCCACGTCCGGAAACTGCAGCGCCGGCTTGAGTCGGGCCAGAACCGCCGGGTGGACGCGGTCCTGCCCTCGCACGATGACGTGGGTCACCTTATATCGACGCAGCGTCTCGAACGCTTCGTCGGGATTCCCGGCGGCGGAGGCGTAAAAGGCGTTGACGTCGCCAAGACGCGCCTCGCCGCCGACCGCCGAGTAGCGAACATCCCAGCCGAGCACGATCCGGCGTTCTGACACGATGGTCATCAACGACGGCGCCAGCGGCCGGTCGTGCAGCACCACCGTCGTTTCAGGGTTGGAGCTCGTGCGGAGATACTCGGCGATTGTGACTTCTTCGCGCGAAAGGGACGCCCGCGGCCGCTCCCCGTCATTCCATTTGCGCGCGAGATAGTGCACCGACGAGGGCATCGCCAGTGCGATCGCACACGCGATCGCCACGCCGCCGATTCGTGGGTGCGCGCGCGCGAACCTCGTCAACCCGACTGCCGCGAAGATCCACATGATGTAGAGGCCCGTCACATAGAACTGCAGCGAATCGACGTATGGTTCGGTCGCAAGCACGAACGGGATGGCGATCCCTGCCACGACGACCCACGCCAGCAGGCGCCACGCCGCGGCGTCCTGTCCCGATTTGCGGCGAATGGCCCGCCACACCGCAGCGGCACCCACCCACCGAACACCGACTCCAATCAAAAGGAACACGACGCTCGCCGCAACCATCACGAGCGGCGTGCGCAAGGCAGGCCACGGCAGAAGCCGGGTCGCGGCGTTCGCGAATGTGTCGGTCATATCGAGCTTGATCAGCATCCGCTTCGGCAGCATGAAGAGATCGATAATCAGCCTCGACCGGCGATCGCCGGGGTCGATGGTTACTGCGGGGATCAGGAACGGCAGCGAGAACAGGCCGCCCAGCCCAACGGTCGCCGCGAATCGCCGGCGGACGGCCCAGTCGCCCGGCGAGAACACCGTCGCGGCCGAGAGCGCCGCCATCAGGATCACATACGCAAACGGCTTGAACTCGAACAGCACCGCCAGCACGAGCGCGCCGACAACAATCCAGTCCCACGTCCGCGTTTCGGTCGCCCGCACGATGGCGTACAACACCGTGAGGAACACCGCCATCGACGGCCCCCACGTGTTGAAATGCAGCAGGTGCATGGTCGGCGAGAGGAAATTGGTTGGCCAGAGGACGTAGTCCCACGCCGCCGGTCCGTGTGGAAGAAACCACGCCGCCAGGTACGAAAAATCGCTGCCGACGAGCAGCAACGCGACCGCGAGCACGGCGACGCCGCGTGAGGCCAGCGAGCGCACAAGTACGAAACCGATCAGGGCGCTGAGCGCCAGAAACGTCGGCCACGCGTAACGGAAGTAGATCGACAGCACCGGCACGCCCGCGAAACGATGAATCATCCCGAGCACGAGCTGCGGGTAATAGGCGGCGTTCAAGTGATGACCGGAGTAATAGGACGCCATCGGCGGGACGGTGTGAGACGTCTCAGAGGCCTCGGCCGCGTAGTAGGCCAGATCGGCGGTGTCGTAATCGCCATAGATGACGATGCCGGCAGACGACGCCTCGAGTCTGTGTGAGAAGACGATGGCACCAAGTCCTGCCGCGAGGGCCACGAGCGCGGCACACGCCGCAAGGTCGCGCCGCGATGTGAGAACGCGGTCGTTGATCGATCGCGCGCGCCACAGCATCAGGCCACCGCCTGCCAGCGCCGCTGCGATGTACGGAAAGGCGGGAACCAGGTGCAGCCGGCCCAGGACATCGATCAGGACGGGAGTGGCGGCGCTGCCGACGCCGAGCACGACGCCGACGCGTCGCAGAGGATCGAGATCGCGCGTCAGCCGGCCGCCAACCGCGATCCCGGGACCGAATGTGAAGACGCCCCACGCAAGCAGAAAGCGAATAACTTCAGGGAGCAACGGGAGTGAAATGCCCAGGACCGCCCAGGCACATGCGCCGAGCACCGCTCCAGCCGTCACGCGCGTCATTTACGGGCCACATTCTATGTTACCCTTTGCTCCCGGACGCTCCCGTCGCCACACAGGGTGAACAACTCGCCACCGTCAGCCTCCATCGAGTTCGGTAACCTCGACGCCAATCTTCGCTTCCTCGACGACAGCGGCCTTCTTCAGCCTGGCGCCAGAATTCTGGAAATCGGCAGCGGCCGCGGCACGCTGCTGCATCGGCTCATCGCCCGCGGTCTCGACATCGTTGGCGTGGAGACGAGCCCGGTGCGGATCGAAGAAAGCCGGATCTTGTACGGCGAGCTGCCAATCCAGCAGACATCAGGCGCGACGCTGCCGTTTCCCGACGAGCACTTCGATCTCGTCCTGAGCTTCGACGTCTTCGAGCACATACCGGACACGGCCAGACATCTCGCCCAAGTCCGCCGCGTACTCAAGCCGGGCGGCTCCTATCTCCTGCAGACGCCGAACAAATGGACCAATGCGATCTTCGAAACGATTCGCTGGCGCAGCTTCACCAGATGGAAGGCGGACCATTGCTCGCTGCACACCTACTGGCAGCTCCGCAGCCGGCTTACCGGGCTCGGATTCGAGGTGACGTTCGTTGACGTCAAGGTCGTCACCGCCTTCTTTCGCGAGAAGGTTCGACGCTACCTCGGGCGCGCCGGTCTGTTGTCGCTGGCGATCGCGAATCCCGACCGCCTGCCCCTGCCCCTGCGGACCAACTTCTACGTGCGGGCCCGGAAACAGGCGACACATCAAGTACAATAGAGCGGATTCCATGTCGAAAGACCGATTTACGCTGCGGTATCTGGCCCGCACGGCAGCGGGCGTGCCGCGCGATCTCGCCAATACGCTCGTGCTCTCCAAGATCAAGGCGATTCGCCCCACGGTCCTCATCTATAACTGCACCTGGGTCTGCGACGCCAAGTGCGAGATGTGCAACAACTGGAAGCATGGGGATCGCAAATCCGACATGACGCTCGATCAGCTCGAGCCGGTCATGCAGCACCCGTTCTGGGGCGCGGTCGAGAACCTCAACATTTCGGGCGGCGAGCCGACGACGCGCAACGATCTGCCAGAGATGGTCGAGATGTTCCAGCGGCATCTACCGCGGATGCGCAAGATCGGCATCAACACCACCGGACTCACGCCGCACCGGGCGATTCCGATGCTCACGCGGATCGTCGAGTTCTGCGCGGAGCACGACCTCCTCATCAGCGCTCGCGTATCGCTCGACGGCATCGGCGACATCCACGATCAGGTCCGCCACGTCAAGCGCGGGTTCGACAAAGCCTGCCAGACCATCGAGGCGATGCAGGCGCTCTCCGAGCACTACGACAACTTCCAGTTCGGCATCGCGGCGACGATTTTCGCCACCAACATCGACGATGCGCACAACATCCTGGCGTGGGCGCGCACCAAGAAGCTCGACGTCGTCTTCAACATGCTGCGCTTCACCGACGCGATGTTGAACAACAAGGAACTGCAGGAGCAGATTGGCTTCCACGAGCGCGAGGAAGAGTTCATGCGCACGTTCTTCCTCGACCGCGTCGGAGAAGAATCGGTTCTGAGCGGCCAGGCGTTCCTGTATCTGCACTACGCAGACATGATCGCCAACGGCTACAAGCGGACGATGCCGTGCCCGTTCCGGACCCAGGGGCTGCTGCTGAATCCGTACGGCGACCTGTATTACTGCGAGAACTCGGAGCCGATCGGCAACGTCCTCACGGCCTCGGCCGAAGAGCTGTACTTCAAATCCGAGAACCTCGCCCATCGGGATCACGTGACGGATGCGGTCTGCCCCACCTGCCTGAGTCC
The DNA here is from genome assembly GCA_041485905.1 of Vicinamibacteria bacterium. Taxonomy (GTDB): domain Bacteria; phylum Acidobacteriota; class Vicinamibacteria; order Vicinamibacterales; family CAVVIG01; genus JAHFUI01. The sequence goes on along the minus strand of JBGPKK010000018.1, from coordinate 27,104 downwards.
CTGTCAGGTGAATGTCGGGGCGATGAAGCAGTTCGTGCCGTACGCGAAGTTCCTCATGCGCGCGTATCAGGTGAAGCACGATCCGTCCCGGCATCTGAAGACGCTTCCCAGCCCACAGCCTTGAATCAGCGCGGAGGCGCGGCCACCCTCCTCTCCCGCACGGTGCGAATCGTCCTCCGCATCACGGTGGCCGGCGGACTGACCGCCTACATGCTGTGGAAGAGTCATCCGCGGCAGGTGCTCGCCGCCGCTGCCGTCGCCGAGTGGCCGCTGATCGCGGTTGCCGTCGTCCTGGTGCTTGTCGATCGCGCGTTGATGGCGTATCGCTGGGTCCTGCTGCTGTGCATCGTCGAGCCCGCGGACCGGCCGCCGCTCGCGGCGGTGCTGCGGATTTTTTTCCTGAGCACCTTCGTGGGCACGTTCCTGCCGAGCGTCGGGGGCGACGTGGTCCGCGCCTACAGCATCGCGAAGCTCCAGGTCCGCGGCCAAGACGCGGTGGCGTCCGTGTTCATGGATCGCATCCTCGGCGTGGCATCGATCCTGCTCGTGGCCCTCGTCAGCCTGCTGCTGGCGCGCGATCTGGCGGGCAACCGTGTGATTGTCGCATCGCTCGCGTCCGCCGGTGGCGTGTGCCTGATCACGTTGCTGCTGGTGTTCAGCCGGCGCACCGCGCTGGCCGCGTCGGCCCTGCTGACGCGACTGCCGGCGGCCGTGCAGCATGCCGGCGACCTGGTGCTGGAAGCCATCCGGCGGTACGCGGCGTATCACCACCAGCTTGCGAGCGTGCTCGCCTGCTCGGTCGCGGTCCAGGCGGTCCGCATCGTCCAGGCGTACTTTCTGGGTCGCAGCCTCGGCCTGACCCTGCCGCTGGCGATGTACGTGGCGTTCATGCCGCTGATCCTGCTGGTGATGCTGCTGCCGGTCACGTTCAACGGCCTCGGCACGAGTCAGGCGGCGTTTGTCTGGTTTTTCACGAGGGCGGGCGTTCCCGCTGCGTCGGCATTCGCCTTGTCGGTGCTCTTCGTCGCGCTGGGCATCGTCGGGAACCTGCCTGGCGGCATTCTGTACGCGACCGGCCGCACTCAGCCGACGCGGGCGATGAATTGAGCACGAGTGGAACCCGTGTCGACTGATTCCTTGCCGTCGCTTTCGATTATCATTCCAGCCTACAATGAGAGCGAGAACATCATCGCGACGCTTGACAACGTCGCCAGGGCACTCGAGCCGCTGCCCGTCAGGCACGAAATCCTGGTGATCGATGATGGAAGCTCCGATACGACGGCCGCCCTCGTCACGTCGAACCTGCACCGGTTTCCTACTGTCAGGCTTCTGGTCAACGAGCGCAACAAGGGCTTCGGCTGGTCGTATCGTCGCGGCGTCGACGCGGCCGCGCTCGATCACATCGTCATGGTCCATGGCGACAACGCGTGGGGATTCGAGACGCTGCGCGAGTTTTTCAGCCGCGTCGGCGAGGCGGACGTGATCATCGGCTATACGCGCAATATGTGGAAATCGCGGGCCTGGTTCCGCACGCTCATCTCGAAGACGTACACGTTCGTGGTGAACCGGATCACCGGGCGCCGTCTGACGTACTACAACGGGCTCCAGATTCACACGGCGCCGGTCCTCAAGAGCCTGAACATTCAATCGAGCGGCTACGGATTTCAATCCGAGGTCCTCGTCAAGAGCCTGCGCCTGACCACAACCTTCATCGAAGTCCCCATGGACCTGATCGAGCGCCAGAAGGGCGAAAGCAAGGCGTTCCGTCTCAAGAACGTCATCGACGTCCTGCGCACGATCAACGTGCTCTGCGCGGTGCAGTGGGGACGCGATGCTTGATCCGCGCCGCCCGGGGAACGCGGCCGCCGGGACGACCGGCTTGAAACGAGAGCGGTCCGGACTGCGAAAGATCCTGACGCTCGCCGAGCTGACGGCGCTCCGGGCGCGCCTGCGGGACAAGACGATCGTCCTCTGTCACGGTGCGTTCGACCTGGTCCACATGGGGCACGTGCTTCACTTCGAAGAGGCCGCCTCGATGGGCGACGTGCTCGTGGTCACCATCACGGCCGACACGTTCATTACCAAGAAACGATCGGTCTCGTTCACCGAAGAGTACCGGATGCGGCAGGTGGCGGCCCTCGAGATCGTCGACTACGTGGCCCTGGTCAACGACCCGTCCGCAGTACCGGCCATCGAAGCACTGCAGCCGGACGTGTACATAAAAGGGTCGGAGTACGCGAACCTCGTGCTCGACAAGACCGCGAACATCTTCCGGGAGAAGCACCTGGTCGAGGCCTACGGAGGACGCATCCAGTTCACGACCGGCGAGACATTCTCGTCGACCAAGCTGTCGCATTTTCTGTTGGCGTCTCCTGAAGCCGTTCAAGACAACCCGCTGCTGCGCAACGAGCGGATCCTCTTTCGCGATCTCTCGGACTTCGCCTACAAGCTCGAGGACGTGAAGGCCTTTCTCGTGGGGGCGAGTGCGCTGCGCGTGTGTCTGCTGGGGGAAACGATCGTCGACGAATGGGTCGACATCACGGTGACGAGCCTCTCCCAGAAGTCGCGGTGCGTGGCCGGACAGGAAACGGCCAGAATCCGCCAGATTGGCGCCACCGGCATCATCGCGCTTCACCTGGCAAGCTTCGTCAAGACCGTGCACTGCTTTACCAACGCGCTGCCCGACCCCCTGCCGCCGAACATCACAGTCACTCACCTGACCAAGAGCCCACTGGTCAAGACCAGGTTCGTCGATCGGGACAGCGGATCGTCGCTCTTCGAATCGAAAGTGCTCGACATTCCCGACGTCAGCCGCGAGCTCCCCGACTTCGACGATTACGACCTGGTGCTCATTGCGGATTTCGGCCACGGGCTCCTCGACGCGCGAGCGATCAATAAGAAAATCGCTGAAAAGACACGCTGCTTTGTCGCGGCCATGGCGCAGGTGAACTCGAGCAACTACGGGTACAACCTGCCGGTCAAGTACGTGGGCGCGGATTATTACAGCCTGAACCGCACCGAAGCCGAGCTCTCGCTGCACGAAAAGGATCTGGCCTTCGACGAGCTGCTCGATCGCATGGGCCAGCTGCTGCGCTGCCGGTCGTTGTCGGTGACCGACGGCAAGCAAGGCGCCATGGTGAGAATGGGAGACGATATCTTCTCGCTGCCGACGCTGAGCACGAGCGTGGTCGACACGATCGGGTGCGGCGACGCCTACTTCGCCCTGAGCAGCCTGGCCGCGTGCCTCCACCTCCCCGCCAGCCTCGTCGCGCTGGTCGGCAGCATCGGCGCTGCCGCGATGACGCAGCGGCGGTGCAACGAGCGGCCGGTGTCGGAGCACGAGTTCATGACGATTGCCAAGATCGTCATCTGATCCGATGGAAGGCTGGGACGATTACGTCGCGGCGATCGGTTCGGGCCTGAGCCATCTGGCGATCACGGATCACGCCGGCCGGCCGCTGACCCCCGCGGACGGCTTTCGCCGCTGGATCGAGATCACCCACGATGTGCAGGAGCGCGAGCAGAATATCTACGTCATCGGCAACGGCGCCAGCGCCGCCATGGCGGGCCATTTCGCCGCCGACGCCTGCAAGACCGGCGGACTCCGGGCCCAGGCGTTCAACGACGCCTCGCTTCTGACGGCCACCGGCAACGATCTCATGTTTCAGGAAGTGTTCGCCTTGCCGCTCGCGCGCCTCGGCCGCGCCGGGGATCTGCTGATTACGATCAGCAGCTCCGGCAGCTCGCCCAACATCCTGCGCGCTCTGGAGCGCGCGCGGGAGATGCGCCTTCAGATCGTGACGCTGTCGGGCAGAGCGGCCGACAATCCGTCGCGGACCTTCGGCGATGTGAATTTTCACGTGCCGAGCGTCCGCTACGGCTGGATCGAGTCCGCGCATCAGATGGTGCTGCACTACTGGCTCGATCAGTACTTGAACGTGCACGGCCAGGGAGCGGTGTAAGCGCCAGTGAACGTACTCGTCACCGGCGGTTGTGGCTACGTGGGCACCAAGCTCACGCAGGCGATCCTGGACCGGACCGATCACAACGTCACCGTCATCGACACCCAGTGGTTCGGGAATCACCTGACGCCCAGTCCGCGGCTGACCGTCCGGGCCGCGGATATCAGAACGATCGACGAGTTCGACCTGTCGTCGTTCGACACGATCTTCCATCTCGCCAACATCGCCAACGATCCGTCCGTCGATCTCAACCCGTACTCCTCGTGGGAGGTGAACGTCCTCGCCGGGATGCGCCTGATCGATCGGGCCGCCCGTCAGGGGGTGAAGCAGTTCATCTTCGCCTCCTCGTCGAGCGTGTACGGGGTGAAGTCGGAGCCTCGCGTCACCGAGGATCTCGAGCTGGTTCCCATCTCTGAGTACAACAAGACCAAGATGGTCGCCGAGCGCGTGGTGATGAGCTACGCGGATACGATGACGACCACGATTCTCCGTCCGGCGACGGTCTGCGGTTACTCGCCTCGAATGCGCCTGGACGTCGTCGTCAACCTGCTCACCATGCAGGCGCTGACCACGCACACCATGACGGTTCTCGGTGGGGACCAGACCCGGCCAAACATCCACATTGACGATCTCGTTGACTTGTATCTGTTTGCCTTCGAGCGCCGTCTCGCGGGCGTGTACAACGCCGGCTTCGAAAACATCACGGTGCGTGATATCGCGGCGATCATTGCCCGAGAGGTTGGCGCACAGGTCAACGTCTTGCCGTCGAACGACCCGCGATCGTATTCAATCTGCTCCGACCGGCTGCTGGCCACCGGGTTCAGGCCGAAGAAGGACGTCGCGACAGCGGTGCGCGAGATGGCGGCCGCCTATCGCGACGGCAGGATCAAGGACGAGGTCATCGCGTACAACGTCAACTGGATGAAGCAGCACAATTTCGGATGATGACCCGGCTGCTCCTGCCATTGGCGGGCACCACCGCCTTCTTCGTGCTGTCGCTGGCCACGGTGCGGCTGGTGCGGCCTTCGCAGCCGCGCCGCTTCTTCCTCGCATACGCAACGATGTTGCTCGTGGCCACGGCGGCTGTCTACCTCCGCCTCTGGCCGCTCGACAGTCTGGAGGCGACCGCCGGTCTCCTCAGCGGCCTCCTCGTGCAGGCGCTGCTGTGTCTGACGATGTGGAATTCGTTTTACAGCTTGTTGTGGGGGTTTTCCGGCGGCCTCATGCACGACCTCTACAACGAGGAGGATCTTCGATACGTGGATCGGCTGATCCGATCGTACGAAGGTCAGACTGGCCTCGACCGCATTCTGGCACGACGCCTGCCCAAACTCGCGGACGGCGGGTACATCGAGATGCGTGACAGCACGCTGCGGCTGCGGTGGAAAGGGCGGATCATCGCCTGGGGCACGCTCGCCGCGTTCAAGACCTTTTCGCTCGGTATGGGCGGAGGCATCAGGTAGCGCATGCTGACGAGCCTGGCCATCGCCGTGGTGGCGTTTCTGTCGTTACAGGCGGTGTTGGTGGCGATCGTCAGGGCGCTGCGGCCCTCGGCGAACATGTACGTCATCATCGTCGGTGTCAGCCTGCTGACTGCGCCGATGGCCTTCATGTCGGACCGGGTGCTGCTCGGTCAGGCGATCGGGCGTGACGGACGGTTGTTTCTCGTCATGATTCACCTGGCACTTGGCGGTTTTCTCTTTCACTTCATGACGCTGCCGGATCGATCGGTGACGCTGCGGATTCTGGTTGAGCTGCTGCTCGCTCCCGGACAGGCGCTCTCGATAGAAGCGCTCGGCCGCCGATACAGCGTGAACACCATGATCGCCTCGCGTCTCGAGCAATTGTCGGCGGGCCGTTTCATCGACATCTCGGCCGACCAGCGCATAGGCCTGACGACAAAGGGCCTATGGTTTGGACGGTTCGTGACCGGGGGACGGAAGCTGTTCGCGATTGCCAGTGCAAATTAAGCAACCACAAAAATAAAGGGGTCGGGAGTCGTTTGCAGTTTTTGCCAGGGGACATCCAGCGTGAATAAGAAGATCCTGGTCCTGGGGGGCGGCGTGGCCGGCTCGTCGATCGCCTATTACCTGACCGAGAAGGGCTATCAGGTCACCCTCGTCGAGAAGAACAGCCGCGTGGGCGGGCTGGCCCGGACGTGTTATTACAGCGGCCACCCGTACGAATTCGGCCCGCACATCTGGTTCTGGCCCGGCGGGAAGGACGATCCGATCAACAACACGATCGTGACGCTCACCAAGGACGAGCTGTTCCACATCGATCGCCGTCTCTTTACCTATGTCGAGGCGGATGGACGGAAGTACCGCTACCCGGTCCACTACCAGGACATCGATCAGATGCCCGAGCGCGAGACGATCCATCGCGAGCTCGGAACAAATCGCGACAGCCAGCTGAAGCTGATTGCGAATCAGCTTCCCGAGCTCGGGCAGTGCACGTTCGCCGACTACTTCACGCAGGCGATTGGCGAGACGCTGTACCAGAAGTTCATGGCGAACTACACATGGAAGATGTGGAACATTCCTGGCGACAAGCTCGAGACGTCCATGGTCTGGGCCGATCGGTTTCATCACGCGTATACGAAAACCGGTGAACAGAGCAGCTCGCGGGGACTCGGCGGGTACGACCCGATCAAGTTCGAGGATCACACGCTCGGGAAAGGCATCCGCTTCCAGGTCTATCCCAAAGGCGGCTGGAACGCCGTGTGGGATGCGATGGTGGCAAAGTCGACTGTCATCCGCGATCGCATCGTCGGCATTCGAGACGAGCACAAACAGCCGCATGTGCTCATGGCCAGCGGCGATAAGCACTACTTCGCCGACTACCGCACGGTGTTCAGCTCAATCGACATCGACGAGCTCTGGGGCGAGGACACACTCCCCTATACGGGGAGGATGATGATCCCGCTCCTGATTCCCGGGCTCGCCAGCGCCTTTCCAGAAGGGGCTGAGTCGCTCCATTACTCGTCGTGCGAGTTTCAGACGCGCGTGACCGAGATGAAAGTGATCACGAAACACGAGAGCCCGGACACGCTGATTCTGATCGAAGTGCCGGTCCTGCCTGGCGCCGCGAAGTCGTTTCCCGCGAACACGATCGAGTACGCGCTCGAGCACAATCTGTTCACCGAGAAGGCGTACCCGCAGCAGTCCGAACAGGCGTTCGCGACGTACCACGGGTATGTGGACCGCGGGAAGAAAATCCCCAATCTGCGCTACGTCGGCCGGCATGCCGAGTTCAAGTACTGGGGGATGCCGGAGACGGTCAATTCCGCCTACGTGAAGGCGCTCGATTTCCCGGCGGTTTGATGCCTCCTCGCGTCCTCACCTCGACCACCTCGCACAAGCGGGAGCCGCTGTTGCCGACGCTGGAGATCTTCTCGCGGCTCGATTTGCGCGATCTCGACCTGAACCTGCACCACATTCTCGAAGGCGGCGTGGCGGTGGAATCAATCGCGGAGGCGATCGGCGATCGGGGGCAGCGAGTCTGGGTCGTGTCAGGGGGATGGTGCGATTTCTTTCATCGTGCGCCTCAGAGTGACGATACCGACCGGTCGGTCGCACGCCAGGTCGCCATTGCGCGCGTCCTGGGCGCCGGCCAGCTTCGGCTGTTCTTCGGCCGTCTGAGGCACGAAGATTACACGCCGAGTCACTTCGGCACGGTCTGCGAGAACCTGCACCGTTTATCCGATCGCCATCCCGATATCGTCTTCAACTTCGAAAACCACGATGGCGCGTCGCTCCATCCCGAGGTCTGCCGGGACATCCTGGCGCGCGTCAACCGGCCGAATATCCGCATGAATTTCGATCCCATCAATTTCGAACGCGCCGGCGTGAGCGGGATGGCCGCGCTCGACGTCGTGCACGCGGTGGTCGGCCACGTCCACCTCAAGGGACTGGACCACCGGGAGTATTGCGAGTTCGGGGTCGGCGACGTCGACCTGACGCCCGTGTTGCAAGGGCTCGTCGCCTACGGATATCGAGGAGGGTTCACGGTCGAATACGAGGGCCCATACGACGGGACGCTGCGGCTCTATCAGAGCGTGCATCGAGCGCGGGCCGCCGTACGGGACGTGGGGCTTTCGCTCGTGTAAGTCTCAAGTCTGACGTGTGCACACTTGAGATTCAGACTTGAGACTGAGCCTCTATCGCAAGCGCGGATCAATCGCGGCGAGGTAAAGCGATTTGTCCACGAAATCGTTATCCGCCCAGCCTGGCGAGTTGTTGCCGCCCGGACCGGCGTCTCCGATGATCTTGAAGATGTGTCCATCCGCGAAACAGATGCGCGACGCGGAGAAGGTGTAGCCCAGCCACGGGACCGTATTCTCGCCGCTGCTCTTGAGGAGCAGTCCGCCCCCCACGCCGCGAAGCAACCAGGCCACGCGCTTGCCGACCTCCAGATCCTCGACTGAATTCGTGGGCCGGACGAAGTTCCAGACGCAGATCACCATGGCCAGGCGATCGGCGACCCCCTGGCACGACGACTCCCAGGCGCCGTAGTCTTTGCCGGGCGCGACGGGGGTTGTGAAAACGACGGCCGAGGACCACGGGCCCGTCAGTCCCTGATACTCCGAGCGCGCGATCCACGTGTACTTGCTCGTCGGCGTCAGGGACGCTGACAGCGTCCACACCCCGCTGCTTTGGAGACCCGAATCCGCGGCGATCGTCCCGATGTCGTCCATGATGCGGAATCGGTACTGCATCGGCGCACTGGAGTACGTCGCCCCGCCGCCGGTGGCGACGAGCGTCGGCGTGAGGCTCGAGACGGTCACGTTGATGGGTGAATTCGCGACCGGGGCGCTCGCCTTGAGCGACGTGTCACCAGGCCCCAGGCCTACCGCAGCATTCACGCTCGTGGACTTGGTTGATGGCGCGACCGGCGTCGCGGTGTTCGACGTGCACGCCAGCGTCAGCGCGATCAGCGCAGCCGCCAAGGCGATCCCAAAAGTATTCCGCTTCATGCCATGACTCCTTCGGGACGCGATGCTAGTCGGGCAGCCGCAGGGCGCTGCCAAGCGACGTCGGCCGCGCCTTGTTGCCGATGAACACGTTGCGGACAATCTCCCCGGGGAAGGTGCCGTCTTCGGGACCTTCACGCTGGTTGTTCGCGCCGAGATAGGCGAAATGGGGCGTCGGCTGGTACAGGAACAGCCGATTGTCGAAATAGTCCGTTGACCTGTACTCGAGGTCGTAGAAGGTGCCCGCGCCGACCGAGTTCTGAATGATCATCCGGAAACCGTTGCTCCACATCGCGCGGAAGAAATAGAAGTGCGACGGGTCAAGGTTCATGATGGCGTTGCCGCGATCGATGCCGTCGGGCTCGAGCTGGAAGGCCGGATCGGCGAGTCGCATCTTCCAGGCAATGCAGTTGTCCGGGTTGCCGTTGATCCCGCGGTACTGCACCGTGAACAGCCACGGGCTGTCGTACACACTGGCCGTGGAATCTGACATCGAGAACAACTTCAGCTTGGCGCCGGGACCGTTTGGATGGAGCCCGGCGACTTCGAGCGAGAACTCGCCGGCCGAGAGCGGGACCGCAAGCTGGTAGCGCACGTAGGCGTTGCCGTCGTTCAGTCGGATTCCCTGGCCGCTGACGAACGTCGTCGATCCGACCATCGTGCCGATCGTGTTCCCGTAGACGAGCGGATCGTACAGCTCGCCCGGGCGGTTGTAGCCGACGATGGCGGTGCTGAAACTGCGGGTGGCCGTCCAATCCGACATCTCCAGCCCCGCCCTCACGCGCGCGCGCCAGTACAGCCGTGTCGCCGGCTGCATGTCGAAGTCCGGTGTGTACGACGTCGTGCCGGTACCTTCCGCGACGCCCGTTTGATGCGCGAGCACGGGAAACGATCCGGACGAAGACGTGGTTGAGAAATCGCTCTTATCCGACACCTGGAACTCGTAGGTGCGCGCGCCAGTGCCCGACGTGCTGTTCCCGACGGTGAGCGTGGGGCGAAGGGACAGGAGCTGCGCCTGGTCGCCCGGCGACGACGCCGCCGGCGCGGGCAGGGTCGGCGTGGCCGGCCCCGGACTCAAGGGCGTCGTGCTCTTTCCGCACGCGGCCGCGGCCGCGGCGAGACAGACGACAACCACGAACACGCGAGAAGCTTTCACAGGTGCTCCTTGAAACAGCCGCGGGCAGGAGATGAACCGCCCGTCCCGGCCATGATACCCGATGCACAGTCAGTTTCAACGCGAATTTTTATAACTGGCCAATTTTAATGTAGAAATTGCGATACAATGCCGACGCGCACGATGAGAGCCATACCGCACGGACCGGGACGACCACGGAAGTACGGGCGCCCGTCACGCGCGGTCACGATGACGCTGCCCGAAGACGTGCTCACGCGCCTGGGTACCCTCGACACCGATCTGGGACGAGCCATCGTGACGCTGGTCGAGCAGAACGGCGCGACGCGCGTCAGAGCGGTCGAGCCCGCGGAGATCGCGCGCTACGGCAATCATGCCGTCATCGTCGTCACCCCGGTGAGGGCGCTCAAGCGGATCGCCGGCGTCCAGCTCGTGCCCATTGGAAACGGCCGCGCCTTGATCGCGCTCGAGCACCCGCATTCGATTCCGCAGCTCGAGCTCGGCGTCCGCGACGCCCTCGAGCAAGGCGACGTCAGTGCACTGGAGCGTCAAACGCTCGAAGCGATCGCGGACATTCTGCGGCACACGCGCAGTTCGCGCGGGATCTCGCTCGAAGAGCGCACGATCATCGTGCTCGAATCGAAGCGACAACGGCGGCGTTCGCCCCGGGGACAGTGACAACAACGACGACAGTGACGACAACGACGACATTGAGGACATTGATGACGAAGACGACGAGCATGATCGCGATGGTCACCGGCCTCGCCCTGTATGGCGCCTCCGGCGCTGCGGCGCAGACCGCCGACTCGAAGGCCTACGTGGACCTGAGCATCGCCGGCCAGACGCAGTCAGTGACGCTGGCCACCAGTTCGACCTTTTCGCTATACGGCGAGCAGGGGACGACCAGCACCAGCCAGACTGTCGGGAAGGGGCTCGTGTTCGACGGGGGCGCCGGCTACCGTGTCTGGAACAATCTCGCGATTGGGGTCGCGATCTCCATGTTCAACCGTTCGCCAATCGGCACGGCTTCCGTTACGATCCCGGATCCGCTCGCCTTCGGGGCCTTCACCACGGTGGCGGCCTCACCTCCATTGACACAGACGGAGGTCGGCACGCACATCAAGGTCGCGTATTTCCTCCGAGTCAACGACAAGATGCGCCTGGCTATCTCTGCGGGCCCCTCGTTCGTGCGCCTCAGTAAAGACATTGCGACGGCGAGCGTCGTCAACGGTGCCGCGGTGATTGCGGTCGCCACACAAACCGGCACGGGTGCGGGCGTGAACGGCGGCGTAGACCTGCAATACTTCTTTACACCGTGGCTGGGCGGCGGCATCTTCGTGCGGTACGTCGCGGCGTCGGTGGATCTGCCGGCGGCGGCCGGCGTGGCGGTCGGCGGCTTCCAGGGCGGTCTCGGCCTGCGAGTCCGTTTCTAAGTTCGCGCCCGCCTGCCGGTAATGATCCGACGACAAGACACTAGACGCCCGCGGCGGCCGCCGGCTGCAGCTTGACGGCACCGCGCGACACCGCAGCGCGCGCCAGATTGCCGAGGATCGTCGGATACGCCTCACACGGCGTCCAGCAGTGCGAGCAGCGCTCCTCGATCACATCGTCGCGCAGCTCGCGCCTGCGATCGCCCTCCCACAGCGTCTGGAGGTCGAACGCGTTCTCGCGCAGGTTGCCGACCTTCGCGTCCCAGATCGAGCAGGCGTACAGGTTCCAGTAGGCGTCGATGAAGCACGACGAAGACAGCGCCGTGCACGGCAACGGGGACTTCCCCGTCTCGTAGTACTTGCTGACCAGCGCCTGGTACCGGTCCTCGAGAAACTTGACCGGATGCATCACGCCGCCGGTTTTTCTGCGATGCTCGTCGATGGCATGGAGAATCTCGACGTGGTGCGGCTCGACCGGGTAACCGACGTTGTCGAAGTAGTGGCCGGACTCGTGGCCGACGTTCAAGTGCAGCTCGGTCCGCTTGAAGTCCGGGATAATCTCGCGAATCGCCGCCACGGTCTCGTCGACCTTGTCCGCGTTCTTCGCCATCAAGGTCATACCGACAACGGTCTGGAAGTTCGATCGTTTGATGCCTCGCAGACGACGGAACGTCTCGATCCCGCGGTCCCAGCTCCCCGGCAACCCGCGCATCTCTTCGTGCACTGCCTTGGGGCCGTCGATGCTGATCGTGACCATCAGCCGGCCAACGCCGCGGGCGAGCGTCCGCTCGACGAGCGACACGGTCTTGTCGCCGAACCACCCGGTGGTGGGAAAATTGAGCAGGAAGAGCGACCGGCAATTCTTCTGAATGGCCGCCACGAGATCGTCGAGGTCGCGGCGCATAAAGAGCTCGCCGCCGGTCAGGTGCACCCACTTGAACTGCGAATATCGCTCGAAGAAGAGGCCGACCTCGTCGGGCGTCATCTCATCCACGCTCTTCTTCTGCCAGATGTTGCACATCTCGCAGCGAAAGTTGCAGTGGTAGGTCGCCACGAACGTCACTTTGTAGGGCAACGCCGGCGAGCGCATGTTGGCGCGCAGGATCGAACTGGCGAGACCGAGTTCCCTGATCAGCATGTGTGATGAATCATGCGATCGTAACAGACCCTGATGGTCCGGTCAACGCATTGATAACATGGACCTTGACCCGATCGCGAGGGGGTCGTTATACTGCCCGGACCTTGCTGACCGACGGTCCACTGGCCCTGCGGATCGGCACTCGTCACCAACCGCCCGGCAATCCGACGCCCTAGCCTGTGCCCGACTCCCGCGTCACCGTTGTCATTCCGGCCAAGGACGAAGAAGGGCTGATCGGCGAGATCGTCGACAGCGTGAAGCCGTACGCCGACGAAGTGCTGGTGGTTGACGGCCATTCCAGGGATCGCACGCAGGCGATCGCCATCGAGCACGGCGCGCGGGTCATCCAGGACAACGGGCGCGGCAAAGGCGAGGCGCTGCGGCTCTCCATCAACGCCGCGACCAGCGACATCCTCGTCTTTATCGACGCCGACGGCTCGCACGATCCGCAGGACATCCCGAAGCTGGTCGGACCGATCCGCGCCGGCGTGGCGGATCTCGTCATCGGATCCCGGGGCAAGGGCGGCAGCGACGAGCTCCACGGCACGATCGAGCAGTTCATCCGCTACATCGGGTCGCAGATCATCATGCTCGCGATCAATTATCGCTGGAGCGTCCGGCTGACGGACAGCCAGAACGGTTTTCGCGCGATCCGCCGCGACGTCGCCGCACGGCTCGGGATGACGTCGAACCTGACGACCATCGAGCAGGAAATGCTGATGAAGGCGCTCAAGCAGGGTTTTCGCGTGAGCGAAGTCGCCAGCCACGAGTACGAGCGCCGGTGGGGCACGTCGAAGGTCGTCGTCTGGAAACTGTGGTTCGCGTACGTGTGGTCCTTCCTCCGCAACCTGTTTTGATACCTACGCACGATCTCGGTCGGCGAACGGCAATGTTCTGGCTGATCGTGGCGACCGCGCTCGGCGCCGCGTTCCGCTTCTACGGTCTCGCCTGGGGCGCGCCCTATTTTCATTTCCACATGGACGAGCATCTTGTCTTCACGGACGCGTATTTGCTCGCGCGCGATCCCCACGCCGCCGCCATGTCCGGGAAATTTTTCATGTACTCTCCGGGCCCACCGTACCTGCTGAACCTGGTCGTCCGGGTGTACGAAGCGTTCGCCCACCCGCTGAATCTCACGGTTCCCCGCGACGAGGTCACCTACATGATGCTGGGCCGGGCCATCTCGGCCACGCTCGGCACGGCCACCATCCCGCTCGTGTACATCGTCGCCAGGCATGTGTCCGGACGATTGGCCGGCGTCTTCGCGGCGTTCCTGCTCGCCTGCTCGGTGATCCACCTGCGCGACTCGCATTTCTTCGCGCTCGACGTCAGCATGGCGTTCTGCACTGTTCTCACGTGGTGGTTCTTGACGCGGACCGTCGAGCGCGGCAGCGCCGGGGCAACCGCCGCATCCGGCATCGGACTCGGTTTGGGTCTTCTGTCGAAGTACTCAGCGGCGTTTCTCGCGCCGCTCATCGGCCTCGCCGAGCTCCTGTCGCCGAACGGGCCGCGAGGTCTTCGCCCTCTGCGTCCGTGGGTACGGGTCGTGATCCGCACAACAGCAGCCGTCGCGATCGGCGTTGCCGTCTTCCTGATCTTCGATCCGCTGGTGATGACGTACTTCGACAAATTCCGGAGCGACATCAAGGACTGGGTGATCGATCCGCTCAACGGCACGTCCAGACCGGAGTGGATCGCGCAGTTCGCGGATGTGAACGGCCTGACGTACTGGTTCACGAACCTGCTGTGGTGGGGGTTGGGACCGGCGTTGGAGATCTGGGCGCTTGCCGGCGTGATCTGGTTGCTTGTACGCCGCGACCGACTGGCTCTACTCGCGGCGGCATTCCCCATCGCATACTGGTTGTCGGCCGGCCGCACCGCGACCGTTGCGCCTTTCATCCGCTACATCGTCCCTCTTGCGCCGGCGCTGGCGGTGACGGCGGCGGTGTTGAGCACCGACCTGCTGCGGCGGCCGCGCTGGAGGCGACCGGCGATGCTGGCGACCGCGATCGTCATCGCGACGACGATGCTTTGGGCCATCGCCTACATGAACGTGTTTCGATCGCCCGACAGCCGCCTCGCGGCATCACAATGGCTGCTCAAGAACGTGCCGCGCGATGCGAAGGTCCTCATCGAGCCATCAATGAACACCCCCCCGATGGGATCGTATTTGACGGCGGTGAATTTCCACGATCAGTACGTGATGTTCTATCCGCAGACCGAGCGGCACGACTACTACTGGCTCTATCCGCTCGATACCTACCGGAGCCTGTATAACCGTGGGGTGGACGATAACTGGCGCCGCAACTACATCCAATCGCGGCTCGCGCTCGCCGATTGGATCGTCATGGACGAGACGTACCTCGAACAGTACAAGCACCTTCCGGAAAGCGAGCACGGCGTGGTCAAACAGTACTATCGCGACCTTTTCGCCGGACGGCTCGGCTTTCAGCGCGTCAAGACCTTCAAGGTGTACCCATCGCTTTTTGGTGTCACGATCAATGACGATCGTGCCGAGTGGACGTTCCGATTGTTCGACCACCCGGGCGTGTACATCTTCCATCGTCAATGACCGGCAGCGCCGGCGGGCACCCGCGGTTCTTCGTCACGGGCGGCACCGGGTTCATCGGGCGGCGTCTGGTCCGCCGGCTGATCGCCGATTTCGGTCCCGCGTCGGTCGTGTGTCTGGTCAAGCCACCGGTCACGCCCCTCGAATCAGCAGCGCTTGACGCCTATCGATCGATCGGATTACGTCTCGTCGACGGCGACCTTTTGAGCGACCCCGTGAGCGCCGATTCGCCGAATCCTGTCGACGTGGTGTTCCATCTCGCCGCGAACATCGACACGGACGCCACCGAGAGTCAGGCTCGCGTCAACGACGCCGGAACCGCGCACCTGCTCGATTGGCTCCGTCCGGTGTCGAAGGGAGCGAGAGTCCTCTACGCCAGCTCGGTTGCGGTTCACGATCGCAACGCGCATCCGAGGGGACCGATCTCCGAGGTGAGCGCGCTCGTGCCGCGCACCGTCTACGGAAGAACGAAGCGCAAGGGCGAGGACATCATCCATGACAACGCGGCGCGCGACGAATACTCCTGGACGATTCTGCGGCTGCCCACGGTGTACGGTCCGGGTCAGAAGGCCGGTGGTCTGTTCGACAAGATGATCGAAATGGCTTCGACTGGCGCGTGGCTGGGCCGCCTCGACTGGCCGGGCCGCACGAGCATCATTCATGTAGACGATGCGGTCGAGGTGATGGTCGATCTGGCAATCCGACAGGACGCGGCCAATGAGGTGTTCTGCGTCGCCAGCGACGAGTCGTTGACGGTCGGCGAGCTGGCGCGGAAGGTGGGCGACGCCGTTGGACGGCCGGTCACCCCGATTGGCCTTCCCCGACCAGTGGTCCGCGTCCTGAACGCGGTGGTTTGGAATCGCGCGCTGCAAGCGGCCATGCCGCCAGTGGCGCGAGTCTCCTTTTGGCGCCTGAGCCTGATCGTCAGCGACGGGTTCTGGTTCGATACGACGAAGCTGAGACACGTCTACCTCAAGCCCCTTCGAAACATCGAGCAGGGCCTGCGCGATACGATCGGCACGGCTTGACCGAGCCGTACGTCGTGTCCGGCTTTGGCCGAAACTGACGCACCACGTGTTCTTCGTGTCCTTTGTGTCCTTTGCGTTCTTCGTGGTTGAATGATCCCGATGACGTCCAACGAGATCCGAGCGTCCTTCCTGAAATACTTCGAGGAGAACGGCCACCGCGTGGTCGCCAGCTCGCCGCTCGTCCCCGGCGACGATCCGACGCTGCTCTTTACCAACGCCGGGATGAATCAGTTCAAGGACACGTTTCTCGGCCGCGAGAAGCGCGAGTATACACGTGCCACCACATCACAAAAGGTTATGCGCGTCAGCGGCAAGCACAACGACCTCGACAACGTCGGGCCGTCGCTACGGCATCACACCTTCTTCGAGATGCTCGGCAATTTCTCGTTCGGCGACTATTTCAAGAAAGAGGCGCTGCCCTTCGCGTGGACGCTGCTCACCGACGTCTGGAAGATGCCGGCGGACCGGCTCGTCGTGTCGATCTTCAAGGGCGAGAACGGCATTCCGCGCGACGATGAGGCGTATGAGATCTGGCGGAACCTGGGCGTGCCGTCCGACCGGATCCTCGAGCTCGGCACCGACGACAATTTCTGGCAGATGAGCGAGACCGGCCCGTGCGGCCGCTGCTCGGAGATCTACTACGTCCGCGGCACGGGAGTCGACCCGGAGATCGAAGTCTGGAACAACGTGTTCATGGAGTTCGAGCGAAGCGCGGACGGCACGCTCACGCCGCTTCCGGCGCCGTCGATCGACACGGGCATGGGCCTCGAGCGCGTCACCGCCGTGCTCCAGAACAAGGACTCGAACTACGACACCGATGTGTTCGCGCCGCTGCTCGTCGCGATCGGCCGGCTGTCCGGCCACAAGCACGGCGGAACCATGAGCCCAATCGACGTATCCATGCGCGTCGTCGCCGATCATATCCGCGCGACGACGTTCCTGATTGCGGACACCGTGAATCCGTCCAACGAGTTTCGCGGCTACGTGCTACGAAAAATCATGCGGCGCGCGATGCGGCACGGAAAGCATCTCGGGCTTAATGAGCCCTTCATGCACAAGCTGGTCGGCGTGCTCGCGCAAGAGATGGGCAACGCCTACCCGGAACTCCCCGCGAACCGCTTCACGATCGAGACGAAGATTCTCGCTGAAGAGGTTCGTTTCAAAGCCGTCCTCACAGGAGGTCTGCCTCGCCTCGAGGCCGAGATAGCGAAGGTCGTCGGAACCAGGAGCAAGGTCCTTTCCGGCGACGCGGCCTTCCGACTGTACGACACGTTTGGCGTGCCGTTCGAGTTCATCGAGGATACGGCCGCGACCCAGGGTGTGATGGTCGATCGTGACGCCTACGAGCGCGCAATGGGAGGTCAGCGCGACAAAGCGCGCGCGGGCAGCGCGTTTGGGAAGGATGACGATTCATCAGCATTCTCCTTCGAGTCCGAGAATGAACGACGCCGCGTTGGATCGATTGGCGACAGGTTCGATGGCTATGCCTCGGTGAGCACTGAGGATGCTCGCATCGTGGCCCTTTTTGACGAGAAGCGCCGACAAGTGAGTGAACTCACGGAGGGACAGGCAGGCTACGTTGCCCTTGAGAAAACTCCGTTCTACCTGGAGGCCGGCGGGCAAGTTTCCGATACTGGGCGTTTGATTGGCCTTTCCGGCACCGCGGAAGCCACTGTCGACGGTGTTTTTCGGATAAAGAAGACGGCCGGACTCACTCCTGCGGTTTCTGGCGTCGCTCGCGCTGGTGCAACGTCATCCGGATATGCTCCCGTTTTCGTGTGGCCCCGCGTGCATAGTGTTCACGTGAAATCCGGCGCACTCCACACAGAGGATTTGGTCACCGCCGAGGTCGACGCGGACGTTCGAAACGCGACCCGCCGGAACCACACCGCGACGCACCTGTTGCACGCGGCGCTGCGTCAAGTGCTGGGCGGTCACGTCAAACAGGCGGGATCGCTCGTCGCACCGGATCGGCTGCGATTCGATTTCGTCCACTTCCAGGTGGTCACGCGCGACGAACAGACGCGCATCGAGCAGATCGTCAACGAGCAGGTGCGCGCGAACACTGCGGTCGAGACCGAGGTGCGGTCGACCGAAGAGGCCATCGCATCCGGCGCGACGGCGCTCTTCGGCGAAAAGTACGGCGATAAGGTCCGCGTGGTCAGCATTCCAGGGTTCAGCAAGGAACTGTGCGGCGGGACGCACGTCAGCGCCACGGGCGACATCGGCTTCTTCGTCATCGCGGGAGAAAGCGGCGTGGCGGCCGGGGTGCGCCGCATCGAAGCGCTGACAGGAGCGGGCGCGGTGCAATGGGCGCAGCAGCAGCGCGCGGCGCTGGGTCGGCTCGTCGACGCGCTCGACGTGAACGAAGATCAGGCCGTCGACGCGATCGACAAGCTGAAGGCGGACCACAAACGCCTGACCCGCGAAGTGACGCAGCTCAAGACGAAGCTGGCGATGGGCGGCAGCCAGTCGGCCGGCGACGACACGGTCGAGGTGGCCGGCGTCCGGCTCGCCAGACGCAAAGTCGAGGGTCTCGACAAGGACGCGCTGCGGCAGCTGGCGGACTCGCTGAAGGCGCAGATCAAGAGCGGCGTCGTCGTGATTGCATCCACCAATGACGGCAAGGTCCAAATCGTCGTGGCCGTGACCGCCGACCTCATCCAGAGAGTCAAAGCCGGACAAATCGTCAAGGAAATTGCGCCCATCGTCGGCGGAAGTGGCGGCGGGCGCCCCGACTTTGCCGAGGCCGGCGGGAAGCAGCCCGGCAAAATCGACGAGATGTTGCAGGCCAGCGAAGCCGTCCTGGCCAGGCTGCTCGCGACCTAATGACAGAGGGCTTTTCCGCCGATACACCCCTCAGTTGTGCTACGGGCAGACGTGGTGGTAAACTATTGACGTTGCGCGACATATTCAGAAACGACAAACGCGTCGGCGAGAGGCGCACCGAACGTGGGCCGGCTCGCGAAGCGGGGGTTGACAGGCGAACGAGCCTGGCCGACCGGCGCACGCGAACCAGGTACTTCGGGCTGGGATTGCTATGCCTCGGCTTGGCGACTCCCGCGCGCGCGCAGATTTACACGTGGCGCGACGCGAACGGGAACCTCGTTCTGGGGAACCACCGGCCGTCCGGCTCCGTCGTGCAGACCTACGCGGTCCCCCAGGCTCCTGCGATTCGTGTTACGCGGCCCGTCGTCCTGTCGCGCACCGGGCTCTACGACACTGTGATTACGCAGCACGCGCGGCTCAACTCGATTCGTCCAGATCTGGTCCGCGCCGTCGTGCAGGTCGAGTCGGCGTTCAACCCTTTCGCGAGGTCGCCGAAAGGGGCGCTTGGCCTCATGCAGTTGATGCCGGAGACGATCCACCAGTTCGGCGTGAAGAACCCGTTCGATCCCAACGACAACGTGCGTGCCGGCACGGCGTACCTCCGACAGCTGCTGGATCGCTACGAGAACCACGAGCAGCTTGCGCTCGCCGCCTATAACGCAGGCCCTGGCGCGGTCGACAAGTACGGGCAGACCGTTCCGCCCTACCGCGAGACGCGGGACTATGTCAGGCGAATCACCAGCATCAACGAGGCCGCCCGGCCCATCCAGATCCCCGGGCGTGTGTTCTACAAGACGATCGACATGGTCGACGGCCGTTCTATGCCGCGATATTCAGACCGTAAGCCGGCTTCCGGATCCTACGAAGTCGTCAACCGCTAGTCACTCACCCAGCTCCACGTCGCTCAAATCGATCCGGTCATACGCGGGACCGAGCGCCTCGGTCACCAGCATCACTTCCACGCAGACGATCCCCAGACAGACCGTCGCCGCCGGCACGAGTGCCGCCGCGTCAATCAATCGATGGAACGCGAGCCAGATGATGGCGCCCGCGATGGCGCCGGGCCCGACCATGACGACGAGCGCGAGCAGGACCGCGGCGAACATGATCAGCCGCTGTCCCATCATGTCGAGCCCGCGTGGCCGCTGATTGCCGATCGGAATCCACGCGGGGAACAGGATGGCCGCGGCGTTGTGGATGGTGAACTGCGCGACGATGAGCGCCGGCGCCAGCAGAAACGCGGCTGCGCAGAGGGAGAGCCGCCAGACCGTCGTCAGGTTTGGAAACGCGGCCGTCGACAGGATGGTGCCGCAGGCGAGCGCAAACCAGGCGCACAGCGTCAGCAGACTCGTCGGCCACAGCATCTCGCCGCGAACGAGGGCGGCGGCTTTCACCGGCCAGGTCTTGAGGAGGTCGATGTGCCGAAGATCGCCGCGGAGGTCGCTCCTCACTGTCTGCGGTCCGAGCAGCGTCGAAAATCCGGCCAGCATGAGCGCGACGATGCACAGAGCCGCTGCGGGACCGCGGGCTCCAGTGGCCGACATCCGCAGCGTCGCCGCCCCCACGCTGAACAGCACGAACGGAATGAACGGGATCACGGTCTTGACGTTGATCGCGCGCAGCGTCTGCATGCCGTTCTTCCAGAAAAACACGGACTCGGTGCGGCCCGAGAGCGGCAGCAGCCACGCAGTGGCGCGCACGCGCGGTGCGGCCTGCCCCCCGGCCTTGGTCCGAGCCGTTCGGACGGTCGCCTCAGCCGCGACCTCCTGAAACGCTTCGTCGCTTCGCAGCACCCAGGCGACGAGGACCGCGAGGACGGCGAAGGCTCCGCCGAGCCTGCTGAAAAACTGCGCGCCGGATTCGGCAAACAGCGGCCGAACGAGCGCGGCAAACGGCCACAAGACGATCGCTGCCGGACCAGTGGTGACGGCGCCGCCGGCGATCGTCAGCATCTGCCCGGGGTCGCCAGGAGGCGCCGTCATGATGGCGCGCCAAATGGGAACGCCGACCACCCCGACCGCGACCACGATGACAGCGAGCGGCGCCCACGCCATACGCCGCACCGTCGCGCTCGCGGACGTCAACCGGGCGCGTGCGAGCGTCACCCCCGTGAAGTACACGCGAATCGCTGAGAGGACAATGAACACGCCCGCGGCGAACCTGACGCGTTCGGCCATCGCGGCGAACGGTACGAATATCGACGACACGACCGCGCCGAAGAGCAACGGCAGTTGCGACCGGATCAGACGATGAGTCAACAGCTGTCGTCTGGTCACGGGCGCCGGAAACAGAAAATCGGTCTCCGCCTCGCTGAAATCGATCAGTCCGCTGTCGGTCGGGAAGATCCAGGTGAGCGCGGCTATCAGGAGTAGTCCCGCGCCAATGCCCCCCACGCCGGCCGGTGGCAGCGTCGCCAGTGCGGCAGCCAGCGAGGGCGGCGTGCGGACGCGGCCGCGCCGCGTGACGGCCGCGCCGCGCATGCGCGCGAAAATCGAGAAATACAAGTAGGCGACGCCCACTACGGCGCCGATCAAATATCGCGGCTCGCGGAGCCGCCGCAGCCGGCGGACGATCCGGTTTCGCGAGCTGCAGACGATGATGTAGAGGCTCGCGCCGAACACGCTATCCCGGCTCCGCCGTCGTCGGGTGGCCGGTGACGCGCAGGAAGATTTGCTCGAGGTTCGACTCCGCCCCGGCGAGGTCGTCGCGCGAGGCCAGTTCGGCGACGGTCCCGTCGGCGATCTTTTTCCCGTGATTCATGATGATCACGCGCGTGCAGATCTCTTCCACCAGATGGAGAAGATGCGACGACACAAGCACGCATGCGCCGGCCCGGCCGCGTGCGACGATCGTCTGGCGCATCCGGCGGATGCCGACCGGATCGAGTCCGGTGAGCGGCTCGTCGAACAGCAGGATCGACGCGTCGCGAACGAGGCCGCACGCGATCACGACCTTCTGGCGCATGCCACGCGACAGCTCGCCCGGCAGCGACCGTTCCTTCCCGGCCAACTCCAGCTCCTCGATGAGCGCGCGGGCGCGCCGGTCGAAATCGTCGACCTGGTACAGCCGGGCGACGAGGCGGAGGTGTTCTTCGACTGTCAGGTACTCGAACAGGTGCGGTTCGTCTGGCATGAACGCCAGGCGGCGCTTGGCGGCGATGGCATCGGCGACCACGTCGTGACCGTCCACGATGACGTGTCCGGACGTCGGGCGCAGGATGCCCGCCAGCGACCGCAGCGTCGTCGTCTTGCCGGCGCCGTTGGGGCCGATCAGGCCGACGATCTCCCCGCCGCCGAGATCGAATGAGAGGCTGTCGACGGCCGTGAATGTGGACCCCGCTGGGCCAGCGTATGTGCGCGTGAGCTGTTGGACGGCAAGGGGCACTGTCGTTCCTATGCTAAGATTAGAGGTTCCGGAGGGACTCACTTACTTGGCTAGTCATGAATCCGCGCTCAAAGCGCATCGTCAAAGTCTGAAAAATCGAGAGCACAACCGTCAGTTCCGATCGCGCCTGCGCAACGCGCTCAGGAGCATCCGTGCCGCCGTCGACGGCAACGACCTGCCGGGCGCGAAAGCGGCGCTGGGGCAAACCATCTCGCTCATCGACAGGATGGCGAGCAAAGGGATTATTCACCGCAACGCCGCCGGCCGCTACAAGTCTCGCCTCACAACGCGGATCGCCGCCAAGGGCTGATTCGACCGGTCATATCAGGCCCGGCTCGATTGACGCCGACCACACAACTCCACCACCAGCCGCTCCAGAAGGACACGCGCGTCGCCGGCGGATCGCTTGAGATCCAGGTCGGTGCGAAACACCGACTCGACCGCGGCAGCCAGCTCACCTGGGGCGATCGAAGGAAATTTGGCGCGCACGAGCCATCCCAGCTGTCCCAGAATCTTCTCCGCCGGCGCGCCGGCGTCCAGCATCAACGCGAGCTGGCGGAGCGCCTGGGCCGCGTTGCGCTGCTCGATGGCGTTGGTCATCGCCCAGTCGTCCTGTAGCGCTGTCGGACCGGCCACCTGTTTCACATCGTCGACGGTGATGCTCTTCTGGCCCAGCGCGTACAGCATCAGCCGATCGACTTCCCCGCGCAGTCGCCTCACATCGGGACCCGCGCGCGCCGCAAGCAGCCGCGCCGCGGTGGGATCGATCTGCGCGCCAGCGGCGGCCACGCGCGTGCGGACCCACCGCTCGGCATCTGCCTCGTCCTCAATGACGCCGCATTCGACGATGGTCGCACGCGTGGAGAGGAGCTTGTACATCCGGCTGCGTTTGTCCAGCGATCCGCCCACGAACACGAGAACGGTCTGCGACTCGGGCGCGTCAAGATAGGTCTCCAGCTCACCGAGCGCGCGCGTCCCGGTCTCGCTCTCGCGCCGCGGAGCCAGCAGCACTTCCGCCTGCAGCACATACACGATCCGACGCGGCGACATCATCGGCAGCGTGCGCGCGGAGGCGAGCAGCGAGGCGACGCCGCCGGCCAGCCGATCGCCGGTGGTCATGTCCCCGGCATGGATGCGCTCGACGTTGAACGCGCGCAATTCTTCCTCGACGAGGTCGGCGAACTCCGCCGCCAGCGCCGACTTCTCGACCTCGTCCTCTCCTTGGAGGAGGTAGATCAGATCGGGCCGGCCAGACGCGATCTGCTTTCGAATGGCGGCGGGCGACGCGACTGCCATGGACGGGACTTGTGGTGTCTAGAACGCGTCGAGGATGCTGCTGACGAGTTGCCGGGCGACCTCGTCGCTCATGCGTTCGAGGGCATTCGCATCCTGACCGAAGAATGCGGCGGGATCCAATGCATTCCTGCCGCTCTTTGCCTCGTACGACTCGCGAAACACCATCGCCGGGTTGTCCCACAACACGCGGTTATCGTGAAGATCGCGGAACTCGACCTTCGCAGTGAATGAAATGGCGTACACCGTCGCCACCTGAAATTGATCGAAGCTGGTAGGCGTCAAAGTCGAGCTGATGATTTGGACCGTCAACAGCGCGTCCACGCTATCAGGACTCGCGACGATCTTGTATTTGCCGCGGCCGATTAATTCCGATCGGACTTTCCGACTGAGCAGCGTCTCCAGATTGAACACCGAGGTGTTGTTCACGAACTCGGTCACGCCGATCGATTTGATGTAAGCCGGAAGAAACGAGCCGTGGCCCGCAAGGGCATATCCGCACGCGGATCCCGCGAAGGTCACCAGGGCGAGCCAGGCGCCCACAAACGCTCCACGTCTGACGATCTGTGTCATCGCTACTGCACAACCACGCTGACCAGAGGTCCCTTGGCGACCACCACCTTACGAATTGTCCTGCCGGCCGTGTGATGGCGGACGGCCCCGTCAGCCAGCGCCAGTTCGCGCAGTTGTTCGTCCGACGTCGTCGCAGGCACGGTGAGCCGTGCGCGAATCTTGCCGTTGATTTGCACTGGCACGGTCACTTCGTCGGCTTTGGCAATCGCCGCGTCGAAGGTCGGCCAGCTCGCCTGGGCGATGCCTTCAGGGTGGCCGAGCATGTGCCACATCTCCTCCGCACTGTGAGGGACAAAAGGCGACAGCATCAGCACCAGGGCGTCCAGGGCTTCGCGGAGCGCGCCGATTGTCTGCATCCGCTCGACCCTGCCGCCGAGCGGCTTCGGACTGCGCGACGGCGCACCGTGAACGGTCCCCTCGCTGAACGTATACAGCTTGTTGACCAACTCCATCAGCGACGATACGGCGGTGTTGAGGTGCATCCGCTCTTCGATGTCAATCGTGACGCGCCGAATCGTCTCGTGCGTCTTCTGCCGCACCGCGCGCTCGGCGTCGGTGCAATCGTCTCCGCACGCGGGGATGCCTTCTCCACCGACCGTTTCGGCCCAGTGATCCACGAGGCGCCAGACCCGTACGAGAAAGCGGAAGCTGCCTTCGAGGCCGCTGCCGCTCCACTCCACTTCCTTCTCGGGCGGGGCGACGAACATGACGTAGAGCCGAAGCGCATCGGCACCGTACTGGGCGAGCATGTCGTCGGGATCGACAACGTTGCCCTTCGATTTGGACATGACGTTGCCGTCCTTCAAGACCATGCCCTGGGTGAGCAGGCGCTTGAACGGCTCGTCGAAGTCGAGCAGGCCCACGTCCCGCAGAACGCGTGTGAAGAACCGCGAGTACAGCAGATGCAGAATCGCGTGTTCGACGCCGCCGCTGTAAAAGTCCACCGGCATCCAGTACGCGGAGCTCACGGGATCGAACGGCAGATCGGCGTTCCGCGGATCGCAAAAGCGCAGGAAGTACCACGACGAGTCGACGAACGTGTCCATCGTGTCGGTCTCTCGCCGCGCCGGTCCCCCGCATACAGGACACTTCGTGTGAACGAACTCCGCCACCTGCGCCAGCGGCGAATCGCCTTTCCCGGTCAAGGTCGTCACTTTGGGCAGCGCGACCGGCAGTTGGTCGAAAGGCACCGGCACGACGCCGTCCTTGTCGCAATAGACGATGGGAATCGGTGTGCCCCAATAACGCTGGCGGGAGATGCCCCAGTCCTTCAGACGGTACTGCACTTCCCCGACGCCAATCCGCTGCGTTTCGGCGTCGGCGATCATCCGCCGCATCACGGCGGGAGCCTCCTGACCGGTGTATTCGGCGGAGTCGATCAGACGACCATAATTGATCGAGGCTTCCGACATCGTTTCAACCGGCACGGCTCGATCGCCCGACTGGACGACGACCCGAATGGGCAGGCTGTATTTGCGCGCAAAGTCGAAGTCGCGCTGGTCGTGCGCCGGCACTGCCATGATGGCGCCGGTCCCGTACTCCGCGAGCACGAAGTTGGCGACCCAGATCGGGACTTCTGCCCGCGTAAACGGGTTTACGGCCCTGCGGCCCGTGTCGAACCCTTCTTTGCCGGTCAGCCGCGCGTCGCGGTCCAGGGCGCGAAACCTGCCGAGCTGGGCGCGAAACGCCGCCGGATCTGCGGCCTCCGACGCAAACTGCTCGACGAGCGGATGTTCGGGGGCCAGCAGGACGAAGGTCGCCCCGTAGATCGTATCGATCCGCGTGGTGAAGACCTCGATGGCCCCGCCGCCGACGACCGGAAACGTGACGCGCGCGCCTTCAGAGCGCCCGATCCAGTTGCGCTGCATGACGACGACTTTTTCTGGCCAGTTGGTCAGCGTCTCGAGTCCCTTCAGCAGTTCGTCCGCGTAGGCGGTGATGCGGAAGAACCACTGCTCGAGATCGCGGGTCACAATCGTCGTCCCGCACCGCCAGCACGCGCCCTCGACCACCTGTTCGTTGGCGAGAACCGTCTGACAGCTTGGACACCAGTTGACCGTCGAGTGCTTCCGGTATGCCAGGCCGCGCTCGAACATCTTCAGGAAGATCCACTGGTTGAACTTGTAGTACTCGGGCAGGCACGTGGCGATCTCGCGCTCCCAGGCGTAGCTGATGCCGAGGCGCTGCAGCTGGCCCTTCATGTGCGCGATGTTCCCGAGCGTCGAGGTTTCCGGATGCGTTCCGGTCTTAATCGCGGCGTTCTCGGCGGGCAGGCCGAACGCGTCCCACCCGAACGGATGCAGCACGTTGAAGCCGCGCAGTCGCTTGGTGCGCGCCATCACGTCGCCGAGGATGTAGTTGCGCACGTGGCCGACGTGTGCATGCCCGGACGGATAGGCGAACATCTCGAGGCAGTAGTACTTCGGCCGCTTCGGATCCTCGGTGACCTCGAACGCGCGCGAGGCCGTCCACTGCTGCTGCCACTTCTTGTCCAGCTGCTGCGGCTTGTACTCGGTCATGACGCTCGGTCTATTGTACCCTCGAGGGTTACGGAACCAGCGTGAAGCGGGCGACGTGCGCGGGACCGACGACGCCGAAATGACGACGATCGGTCGTCGCCAGGCTCGACAGCTTCAGCCGCTCCGCGACCGCCACGACGGTGGCATCGACAAGCCCCAGCCACTCGTAGGTCGACATCAACTCCGCGGCGCGGGTCCAATCGCCGCGGCTCAGATCCTCAACCGCCAGCTCGCCGCTCGCGACCGAGGCGGCAAACGCCTGCTCGGCTTCGGCG
>JBGPKK010000017.1:0-48703 GCA_041485905.1 Vicinamibacteria bacterium | reverse complement strand
TAGCGCTGAGGGCATCGGCAGCCGTCGCTTTGACCGCGGCCTTGAAATGATCTTCTGCCTCGAGATGGGCCCGCATCCGTTCGGCGTGCGCCTTGCGTTCGTGCTCAACCATCGTGGTTAGTCGCGCGACGTCGGTGTCGAGGGTTGCCGCTCGAGTGCGCGCCGCATCGGCGGCGACTATCGCTTCGGCCAGCCTCGCCTTTAGCTCAGCCTCGGTAGCCCGCGCCGCGCTGGCCCACCCCTCGTGTGAAGCGCGGAGCTCCTCAAGCGTGGCTGTCAGACGCGCGGCGTCCGCCTCGAGGGCCGAAAGACGACTACTTTCAGCCTCATGCACTCCCTCCGCGTTTGCAATCGTCGCCCTCAGACGTGCGATCTCCTCGATGTGGCTAGCTGAAACTCGTTGTTCTGACTGGTACATAGCCTCAAACCGAACTCGCTCCTCAGAAAAGGTCGTCGCCTTGGTGCGAATGTCGTCGAGCATTGAACGGGCACTGGTCAGTTCCGCCTCACGCACTGAGAGTTGCTGGATGTGCGCAGCGAGTTGGGTCCCGAGCTCCTTGCGGACCTCCTCGACCTCCATGACAGCCACTGCGCGGGCATCGGGCGCACGCACCGAGGCCAGCACCCAGGAAACAAGACCTCCAGCGCAGAAGCTCAGCAGAATCGTCATCAAGGTGACGGTGTACGACATCCGGGACCTCCATGGGCTGCCGGTTGGCAACCGCCTATCTAGAGGACGTTCGGGCGCGGAAGTCCTGACAGGGAACCGAAGACATCGAGGGGCGCCAACGCGTGGTTACGAAGCGGGATGTTGGCGGCGTTGAACCCGCAGCCCCGGTGTGAACAGCTGAAGTTCTAGTATGAGGACTGTTCGGCCCACGCACGGGCGCGGGCCTCGGCTTCTTCCTGCGTTTTGGCGATCAGCACGATCGAGCGATCCGGGCCCTCGCCGCCCGGCCGGCTGACCCACCCAATCCAGTGCGGACCTCTGGCGGCGCTGTGGATTTCGAACGGCCCCGTGGTGGTCACGACGTGCAGAATCTATCAGATTTGTTCGGATTCTGCGATGATCGACCGTTTCTTGCCCGATTCTCGTTGCGTCCGTTCGGACCATTTCATAGAATCAGGTGGTTCCATCATTTTCGCCGCCCCAAGAGGGGCGAGGGAGTCCAAGTGACGCTGACTTGTCCGAATTGCGGCAACGACCGGAACTTTCAGGTCAAAACACTCCAGATGCACGTGGTGCATCTCGAGGACGGCCGCGTGGAAGTGTCCGACGAGACCCGACCTGCCGTGCTCGAGGTCCTGTGCGACGAGTGCGAATCGGCGCTGAATTTCGAGGAGTTCGAGGATCCGCTGCGCAAAGAAGTGCTGCTCACGATCGGCGCGCGCTAGCGCGGGCGCCGTTCCCTACCGTCCCTCCTCTTCGACTTCTTCAAAGTAGTCGCACTCGGGGCAGACCCATTCGCGGGCGGGCCTCGCGGTCGGTTTCGGGTTGCCCGGAATCTGCACGACCGCCTCAATCTCTTTAAGCTGCATCGTTCCGCCGCAGGCCGGACACTCTTTTGCAGGCATGATTATCGTTGTCTTGACGCTAACACCCGTACGGTGCCTTGACAAGGGCGGGATCGGCTCCTATCGTTAGCGGGTTCATCGTGAGTCGCGAACCATATCGCCACAATTCGGTGCCCGTCGCGTGGGACGCGATCCGCCCGGCCGTCGTGTCGCAGGACTGCTTTGCGGACGAGGTGGCCATCGACTTCCCGTCGGTCGGGCACGTCGTCGACCGCATCCGCGAATCGTTTCTCGGCGAGCGTCCGGCTGCCGACGTGCTCGCCACCGAGCTGCAGGTGTCGGCGCTCGAGGCGCGCCGCGGCCTCGTCGTGCCGCTGGAAGTGCCGATGCGCGGCACCTGTTCGATGTGCGGCGGTCGCGGCGAGACGTGGACCGAGCCCTGCGATTCATGCTGCGGCACGGGCGCATCGCTCGTCCATCATCCCATTCGCGTCTCGGTACCGCCGGGCGTCGCCGACGGCACCCGCTTCCGATTCCGCGTCACCTCGCCCGACGCTGCATCGGTGCGCGTCGAGGTCCGGGTCGCCATCCGCTAGTCAGCGGCTTAGCCCGCGCCACGCAAAGTCTCAAGTCTCAAGTCTGAAGTCTGCCGGATCTGACACACTTGAGACTTGACGCGTGAGACTTCCGACATGTCCTCCCACATCGACCTTGTCGGCTTCCTCTTCATCATCTGGGGCCTGCTGACCGCGCTCGTCGGCCTTTCGACGCTCGCGCTCGGTATTGGCGCCGTCGCGCTGATCACCTCCGCCAGCCGCGGCGGATCGGGTGGGCAGCTCGCAGCGGGGCTGACCGTCGCGGCATTCACGGCGCTCGCGGTCATCGCGATGATCTGGGGCGCTGGGCACACCGCCGTCGGCATGGCGGTGCGCCGCCACAAGGCGTGGGCGCGGCTGGTCGCGCTGATGCTCGGATCGGTCGACCTGCTGCTCTTGCCGTACGGCACGGCGCTCGGCGTCTACACGCTGTGGGTGCTTTTGAATGAGGACGGTAAGGAACTGTTCAAGTAATGCACAATGCGCAATGCAAAACGCGATTGTGCATTTGGCATTTCAAGGCTGGTCGCTTGTTCCCATCGGAGTCCACGGACCGCAGCGAGCGATTCGCTTGACCGCTTTCCATCCGCCGCGAAGCATGCCGTCGCGTGCGATAACCGTTTCCGCGTAGCGGCTGCAGGTTGGCGTAAAACGGCAGCGGAGACCGACGTGCGCGGCCAGGGGCGATAGCGTGCGCTGGTAGGCGTGAATTCCGGCGATGGCGAGCGGCTGGGCATTCAGCGCCAGCAGGCACGCGACGACAAGCACTGCGAATCTAAAGCCGGTTCGCGTACTCGCTAATCCCCGGAACGAGGAACCGTTTGCCGTTGACGCCCATGATGATCGCCATCACGTGCACGGCGAGGATCGCGATCCACAGAAAAACGACCAGCAGGCTGAGCACGCATCCGATCCCGAACGTCGCCAGGCTGACGATGCTCGTGACCATCCCGAATGCGATCAGCAGGACGATCTCGGCAATCATGAGCACGATGCCGTGCTTGGCATGCCACTGAATCTCGGGATCTTCTTTCTCGACGAGTAGCGGCACGAGCGCCAGCGGCCAGAGATACGCCAGCACGATCATGACGCCGCGGTTGGGTGAGGGTTCGGCCATCGGGTGCGCGAGTCTACCATCCTTGTCATTGGTGCGGCAAAGCCGATATTCTTGATTCATGCAGATAACGGAAGCGGCGGTGCTCGACGCGTTGAAGGTCGTCAACGACCCGGACCTCCACCGCGATATCGTGACGCTTGGATTCATCAAGCACCTCAAAGTCGATCGCGCGCAGGTCTCCTTCACCATCGAGCTGACGACCCCGGCGTGTCCCGTCAAGGATCAGATGCGCGATCAGGCACGCGCGGCCGTGCTTCGGGTGCCGGGTGTGGACGCGGTCGACGTGCAGATGAGCGCGCGCGTGCGAGAGGCTGTCGGCGGCGACGGCACCCGCCATCCGGTTCCGGGCGTGAAGAACGTGATTGCGGTCGGAGCGGGGAAGGGCGGCGTCGGCAAGACGACGGTCGCGGTGAATCTTGCGATTGCGCTGGCCAAGTGCGGCGGAAAGGTGGGCCTCATCGACGCGGACATCTACGGCCCGAACGTGCCGATCATGCTCGGCATGCAGACGCAGTTGACGACCGACGGCAAGAAGATCGTGCCGGCCGAAAAGTTCGGGCTTCAGGTCATCTCGATGGGCTTCCTCACCGCCGACGCTGCGCCGATCATCTGGCGGGGACCGATGCTGCACGGCGCTCTGCAGCAGTTCTTCCGCGAGGTCGCGTGGACGGATCTCGATTACCTCATCGTGGACATGCCGCCGGGCACCGGCGATGTGGCGCTAAGCCTCAGCCAGACGGTTCCGGTTGCCGGCGCGATCGTCGTGACCACGCCGCAGCAGGTGTCGCTCGCCGACAGCCGGCGCGCGGTGGCGATGTACAAGAAGCTGAACATCCCGCCGATCGGCATCATCGAGAACATGGCCTATTTCACCTGCCCCAGCTGTGCGCACGAGGCGGACATTTTCGGTCACGGCGGCGGCGAACGGATGGCGGAAGAGCTCGGCGTCCCGTTCATCGGCCGCATCCCCATCTATCAGCCGATTCGCGAAGGCAGCGACAACGGCGTGCCCCTGATGATCAGCGAGCCCGATTCGCCGGCCTCGCGCGCGTTCATGTCTGCGGCTGAGCAGATGGCCGCTCAGGTCTCGCTGGCGAGTTACAATCGACCGACGACCATTCCGCTCACAGTCGTGAGGTAAGAAACATGGGAACCGAACGCGGACGTCTCACGTTTCAGGTCTCAAGTCGCGTCCGGCACACTTCAGCCTTGAGACTTCGGACTTCTGTAACCGTGTTGGTGATCGCGCTCGCGTGCGTTGCCTGCAATCAGCCGGCGAAATCCGCGGCTCCACCGAGTAACGAAATGAGTCGTGCAGTCATTGATCCGTACCTGAAAATCGCCGACGCGCTCGCGTCCGACAGCATGGATGGCGTCACGGCAAACGCCGGTGACGTGGCGACCGCGGCGAGCGCGCTCGGCGCGCTGGCCTTCAAGATCGACACCGCGGCCGCCCAGTTGACGGGTGCCGGCGATGTGGCCGATGCCCGAGTGAAATTCGGCGCGCTCAGCGAGGCCATCGACGCCTACATGGCCAACAACCACCTGACGCCGCCCGAGGGCGTGCGCGTCGCCTTCTGCCCGATGCAGATGAAACCGTGGCTGCAGCCAGATGGGACGCTGCGAAACCCCTACTACGGCAGTCAGATGCCGACCTGCGGCAGCTTCAGGAACAATTGAATCTTCCGTTCGAGAAACACACGCTCGATAACGGTCTCGACGTGCTGCTTCACGAAGACCACGCGTGTCCGATCGTCGCGGTGAACCTCTGGTACCACGTCGGGTCGAAGAACGAGCGGCCCGGCCACACCGGCTTCGCGCACCTGTTCGAGCACTTGATGTTCGAGGGATCGCAGCACCACGACCGCGGCTACTTCACGCCGCTGCAGGCTGCCGGCGCCGCGCTCAACGGATCGACCAACGCCGATCGCACGAACTACTGGGAAGTGGTCCCCGCCAACGCGCTCGAGCTCGCCTTGTGGATGGAATCGGACCGCATGGGGTACCTGCTGCCGGCGCTGACGCAGGCGAAATTCTCGAATCAGCGGGATGTCGTGCTGAACGAACGGCGGCAGAACTACGAGAACCGGCCGTACGGGCTGGCGTCGATGGCCATGCTCGCGGCGCTGTTCCCTCCGGAACATCCGTATCACTGGACGACCATTGGAGAGATCGCGGACTTGAACGCGGTACAACTCGACGAAGTGCAGGCGTTCTTTCGTCGGTACTATCATCCGGCCAACGCGTCGCTGGCGATCGCCGGCGACATTGATCCCGAAGCGACGCTGGCCCTGGCTCGGGCGTACTTCGGCGAGATCGAGCCGGGACCGCGCGCCGGACCGGTGGTCGCCGAAGCGGCGCTCACACGTGACGCCAGGCTCATGCTCGAGGATCGCGTCGAGCTGCCGCGGCTCTACATCTCGTGGCTGACGCCCGCGATGTTCGCCCCCGGGGACGCCGATCTCGACCTCGCCGCCGATCTGCTGGCTAACGGCAAGACCTCTCGTCTCTATCGCCGTCTCGTGTTCGAGGAACGAATCGCCACCGACGTGTCGGCCTCTCAGAACTCGCGTGAGATCGCGGGGTTCTTCCAGATTACGGCGACTGCCGCGCCCGGTCACGCGCTGGCCGAGATCGAGGCGGCCGTCGTGGAAGAAATCGAACGGCTCGCCGCCGGCGGACCGCGCGACGACGAGATGGAGCGGGGGCGAGTGCAGGCGGAAACGCAGTTCGTGTTCCGTCTGCAGACGGTCGGCGGGTTCGGCGGAAAATCCGATCAGCTCAATGCCTATAACGTCTTCGTCGGCGATCCGGGCTATTTCGATCGCGATCTGGCGCGCTATCAGGCCGTGACGCCGGCTTCGCTCCAAGCCGCGGTGCAAAAGTACCTGCAGCTCGCGCCGCGCGCGACGCTGAGCATCGTACCTAAAGGACGGCAGAGCCTCGGCGTTCCCGACTCGGCGCCGGCCGTGGTGTCGTAACGTGCCTGCCGTAAATACCGTCAACCGATCGCGGCTGCCCGAGCCCGGTGCCGCGCGACCGTTCAGATTCCCCTCCATCGTCAAGTCGGTTCTCCCGAGCGGCATGCGTGTCTGGAGCGTCCGTCACGCCGCGGTTCCCGTCGTGACATTCGTGCTGCTGATTCGCCGCGGATCCGCGATGGATCCCGCGGGGAAGGAAGGTCTGGCCGCGCTGACCGCAGACATGCTGGATGAAGGCAGCGGTGGCCGGACGGCGATCGAGATGCACGAGGCGATCGCGCGCATTGGGGCACAGTTCGACACCGACATCGGCGCGGACGCCGCGCTCGCGACGATGACGACGCTTGGCCGCTTTGCGGATCCCGGTCTCCGCCTGCTGGCCGACATGATCGCGCGTCCCGATCTCACCGAGGCCGACTTCCAGCGCGTGCGCCAACTGCGCCTGCACCGGCTGACCCAGCTTCGCGACGTGCCGAGCGCCGTCGCCGATCGGACGTTCATCAAGCTTCTGTATGGACCGCATCCGTACGGGCACGCGCCGATGGGGACCGAACACGCGCTGGCGGGGCTGACGGTCGACGATGTGCGGGCGTTTCACGCGAGGGCGATTCGACCGGACGCCGCCACGCTCGTGGCCGTCGGCGATTGCGATCACGCGACAATCGAACGGATGGCTGCCGACACGTTTGCGGGCTGGGAAGGCGCGACCGATGCTGATGACGCCGCAGGCGACCTGCCGGATGTCGGGTTCGGCTTGAGCCGGACCAATGGCGTCGCGACTCCAGCCGACCGCGCGCGCCTGTATGTCGTCCCGCGCGCCGGCGCGCCGCAATCGGAGCTGCGCATCGGCCATGTGGCCGTCCCGCGAAGCACGCCCGACTACTATGCCCTCGTCGCGGCAAACATGATTCTCGGTGGGCAGTTCGTCAGCCGCATCAACCTGAATCTGCGCGAGGACAAGGGGTTCACCTACGGCGCCCGCACGGCATTCGACTTCCGGCGGATGCCGGGCCCCTTCTCGCTTCAGGTCAGCGTGCAGACGGCGGCGACCGGTCGCGCCATCGAGGAATCACTCGACGAGATCGGCGCCATCCGCGGACCGCGGCCCGCCTCCGGCGAGGAGCTCGCGCTCGGCGTCGCCGCGCTGACCCGGGGCTACGCCCGTAACTTCGAAACGGCTGAACAGATCGGGCGCGCATCGACGCAAATCGCGTTGTACGACCTGCCCGACGATTACTTCGTGCAATTTGTCCCCAATGTTGAACGGGTCACCACCGCCGATGTGACGAGCGCCGCCGCCACATATCTCCATCCTGACCGTCTCATGACGCTCGTGGTCGGCGATCTCGACGCGGTCGCCGGCGATCTCCCGCGGCTCGGGCTCGGGGATCCCGTCATCCTGTCCGCCGATACCTTCTGATAGCATCTGGTCATTTGGTCATCTCGTCATCTGGTCATTGATTGTTCCATTGACCTGATCGATGACGAGATGACCCAATGACCCAATGATCAAATGACCAAATGACCAGATGAGCCAATGACCAGATGAAGCTGCGAGACGTGAGCGTCAGCCTGTTCGGCGCGATCGCCGCCATCAGCACCGTTCTGGCGGCCGCAACCATTTGGCTGCTGCTCACGAACCCCGTGACCGTGGCGAACGCCGTCAGCGAAGGTGAAGTCACGCCGCTCGTCCGCGACCTCGCTCAGCTCCTGTACGACGCGCTGCGCGGGCTCTTGAAATACCTGTAAGTCTCAAGTCTCGAGTCTGAAGTCTCAACGCCCGTCAGACTTCAGAAGCGCTCTGCGAAGAAACCGCGTCAACACCCATGCGTCGACGAATTTGAACGGCGCTTTCCCGCTGGTGTAATGGCCGCACGGCAGGACGACCACCTCGTGGGGCACGTGAAGCTCACGGAACTCGCGCACCAGATCCTCCGATAGATCGACCGGAAACGTCAGGTCGTACCGCGCGTACACGAGCAGTGTCTGGCGATCACGGACGCGATCGAGATACCACCGCGGGCTGATGGGCTTCCAGAGCGTGCGGAGGAGATCGAGCTCCATCCGGCCGTCGAAGCCCTTGCGCACGTGCTGGGTCGAGAGGCCGCGCCACACAACATCGGCGAAGTACGGGGAGATGTGATTGAGCGCCTCAGCGCGAATCAGCGGCTCGTGCGCCGTCGTCAGCAGCGCAAGGCACGAGCCGAGACTGGTCCCCAGTATCCCGATCCGTTCGTAGCCTTCACGGGCCAGCCACTGAATGGCACGCCGGGCGTCGAGGACCGCCTGACGGCACACCTGCACCGTTCGCCCGACGTTGGAGCTGACGATGTAGTCGGCGCGGTGCAGGTCGGGCGGCATGCGCTGATCGTGATACGGCAGGGCGAGGCGCAACGCGCTCAACCCGGCCCAGGCCAGGACCTCGCACAGGCCGACATGGCCGCTGGGGCCCGAATTCCACTGAGGCAGCACGAGAACCGCCGCGCGCGGGCGCGTTGATGCCGTGTGGCGCATCGACGCCGTGTGGCGCTCCGATGCCGTGTGGCGCAGGGCTTTAGCCCTGCGTTCACGGGCCGGAAAGTACCGGCAGTACACCGTGTTGTTCTCGGGATGCGGCGTGGTGAACGCGCTGGGGAACGTCAACAGCCGGACGCCACCGGCTCCTTCCGCGAGGTGATAGTCGCTGGTCGGAGGCGGCGTGAAGAACCTGTCCGTGTCGGCCATCACCTCCGCCACCCATCGGCTGAGGATCTCGGGCTCGCTGCCGGACGTCACGTGGTCAGTCGTGGCGAGCCAGTCAACACCCCATTCGAACGGGCGGACGACGCGATCGGTGGACACCGACGCGAGGCGCCGCTCCCACGCATGGAACAGGGGTTTCAACATCGGCAAAAAATAATGCTATACTCATTGGCCGATGTTGTTTATCTCCGACACGCGAAAGCGGGACGAGCGAAAAAAGCGGGTCCACCGTGTTGGAGGAGTTGTGCTCGAGCGCTAATCGCCGCGAACCCATCGAGCCAGAACGTCCGCCGACACGGTTTTCCGCGTCGGCTTTTTTTTTGGATCAGCGTCAATGCCTACGATTCCAGTCGGTATTCTTGGCGCGACCGGTATGGTCGGCCAGCAGTTCATCGCGTTGCTCGCAGGCCACCCCTGGTTTCATGTCGAGTGGGTGGGAGCGAGCCAGCGCTCCGAGGGCAAAGCGTTTCGTGACGCCGCGGCGTGGCGTCTGTCGAAGCCGCTTCCAGACGAGGTCGCCAATCGCATCGTCGAGGCAGCGACGCCCGGGCGCGCGCCCAAGCTGATATTTTCCGGCCTCGACTCGTCCGTGGCCGGAGAGATCGAGACCGCGTTCGCTCAGGCGGGCCACATCATCGTCAGCAATTCCCGGAATCACCGTATGGAGCCGACCGTTCCGCTCCTTATTCCCGAAGTGAACGCCGACCATCTCGCGCTGCTCGACGCGCAGGGCGCCCGGTCCGGTTGGAAGGGGCGCATCGTGACGAATCCCAACTGCGCTGTCGTGGTGCTGGCGATGGCGCTCGCCCCGCTTCGCCAGTTTGGTCTGAAGACGACGATGATCACGACGATGCAGGCGATTTCAGGAGCGGGATATCCGGGCGTGGCGTCCTGGGACATCCTGGCGAATGTCATTCCGCACATCGGGGGCGGCGAAGAGGAAAAGGTCGAGACGGAGACGAAGAAGATCCTCGGCTCGCTGGGCAACGGCTCGGTGGCGTTTCACCCGGTCACGGTCAGCGCAACCACGACGCGCGTGCCCGTGCACAATGGACACACCGGATCGATCGCGGTCGGTCTCGAGCAGAAGCCGACGCTCGACGCGATCATCGATGCCTGGCGAACGTTCACCGGGCGGCCGCAGGCGCTGCAACTGCCGTCGGCGCCGCCTCACCCGATTGTGTATCTGACCGAGGCGAACAGGCCGCAGCCATCGCTCGATGTCGATCGCGACGGCGGAATGACCGTCAGCGTCGGGCGTCTCCGTCAGTGTCCGGTCCTCGATTACAAATTCATCGCGCTTGGCCACAACACGATTCGCGGCGCCGCGGGCGCGGCCATTCTCAACGCCGAGCTGATGCACCGCGAGGGGCTGTTATGAGAGCTCCTCGTCAGGTAGGTCTGGCCCTACCTGACCCACCCGACGCCAGAGGGGCTGCATGAGCGTCGTCATGAAGTTCGGCGGGACGTCGGTCGCGGATGCTGACGCGATTGGCCGACTGGCCGCCATCGTGCGGCGGCAGATCGGCCGCCAGTCAGACGCCAAGCCACCTATTGTTGTCGTGTCCGCGTTATCGAAGGTAACCGACGCCTTGCTCGACGTGGCGCGGCTGATCGAAAACGGCGATCGCGATCACGCGACGAGTCGGCTCAACGATCTCGTCGAGCGCCACGTCGCGGTGGCGGCCGGCGTGACGACCGGCGCGCGTCTCGCGGCGGTCACGCGCGATCTGCGCGCGGAATTCACCGAGCTTGGCGACATGCTCCGCGCCCTCGCGGCGCTGCACGAGGTCTCGCCCCGTCTGCTCGACGTGGTCGCGGCCACCGGGGAGCTCGCCAGCAGCCGCCTCGTGGCTGCCGCGCTCACGGAATCCGGCGTGCCTGCGGCGTGGGTCGATTCGCGCGAGGTGATCGTCACCGACGCCGAGTACACGGCGGCGGTGCCCGACATGGCGGCGACCTGCACCCGCGCGCAACGGACGATTGCCCCGGTGACCGAACGCGGCGAGGTCGCGGTCCTCGGCGGATTCATCGGCGCGACACCCGAGGGCGTCACGACGACGCTTGGTCGCGGCGGTTCGGACTATTCAGCGTCCATCGTCGGCGCCTGCCTTGACGTCGACGAGATCCAAGTCTGGACAGACGTCGACGGTATGCTCACCGCCGATCCACGGGTCGTGGCCGCGCCGCGCGTCGTGCCGCAGTTGTCGTTTGCCGAGGCGTCCGAGTTGGCGTACTTCGGCGCGAAGGTGCTGCATCCGAGCACGATTCTTCCGGCGGTGTCGAAGAACATCCCCGTCCGCATCCTGAACTCGCTCCGGCCCGACAATCCCGGCACGCTCATCACGGCCAATCCGCTGCCGACCGACGGCCACCTGACGGCGATCGCGTGCAAGCGAGATGTGACGGTCATCGACATCACGTCGAGCCGTATGTTGATGGCGCACGGCTTCCTGCGGCGGCTGTTCGAAGTGTTCGAGCGATTCAAGACTGCCGTCGATGTGGTGACGACCTCAGAGGTCAGCGTGTCGGTGACCGTCGACGACACGCGGCGTCTCGAAGCCATCGTCGACAACCTGCGGGGCTTTGCCGACGTCTCCTGCGAGCGGGACATGGCAATCATCTGCACAGTCGGCGAAGATATCCACGACGATCCCAAAGCGTTCGGCCGCGCGCTTGCGGCGCTCGACTCGATTCCACTGCGGATGGTGTCGCAGGCGGCGTCGCGCCGGAACATCACGTTCGTGCTGCGGGACGCCGATGTGGCCGAGGCGATGACGCGCCTGCACGATATGTTCTTTTGATTCTGTGAGTCTCTTTGTCTCCTTTGTGATTTCACGATGCGCATCCTGTTAGTCGGCCACGGTCGGATGGGACGTCTGGTCGGCGACCTGGCGCCGGAGTACGGCCACGAGATCGCCGGCATCATCGATCCGCAATCGCCCGCGCATGCGGGCGGTCCGGAAGAGGAGCGCTGGCGCGGCGTCGACGTCGCGATCGATTTCACTTTTCCCGGGGCGGTGAAAACGAATGTGCCGGCGCTGGCGCGTCACGGGATCAACATCGTCATCGGCACGACCGGCTGGGAGACCGACGAGCCTGCGGTGCGGCGCGCCGTGGCCGACGCCGGCATTGGCGTTGTCGTGGCGCCGAATTTCTCCGTGGGCGTTGTGCTGTTCGAAGCCGTCGTGGCGCGTGCGAGCGCGTTATTCGCCGCACAGACCGAGTTCGGTGCGTTCCTGCACGAGGCGCATCACGCGGCGAAGAAGGATGCGCCATCCGGCACCGCGTTGTTCCTTAAGCGCGCGATGGAAGAAGCAGGTTTCGATCGGCCGATCGATGTGTCGTCCACTCGGGCCGGCCATATACCAGGGACGCATACCGTCGGCTTCGACGGCCCCGCGGAGACAATTGTGTTGTCGCACTCGGCCCGCGACCGCACGGCGTTTGCGCGCGGGGCGCTCGCTGCGGCAAAGTGGGTCCAGGGCCGCCGCGGCTGGTTCACAATGAAGGACGTGCTGGGCGTTTAGCGATTTCAGATTGCAGATTGTAGAGTTCAGATTGAGGGCAGCATGAGAACCCCATTCACCGGATGCGGCACGGCGCTCGTCACCCCGTTCACCAAGAACGGAAGCCTCGATGAGGCGGCGGTTCGCCGGCTCGGCCGGCGGCAGATAGACGCGGGCGTGCATTTTCTCGTGCCGATCGGCACCACGGGCGAGAATCCGACGCTCGCGCCGGCTGAACGCGTACGGATCGTCGAGATCCTCGTGGACGAAGCCAACGGCCGCGTGCCGATCCTTGCCGGCGCCGGCGGATACGACACGAAAGAAGTGATGCATCTGGCCGGCGAGATGAAGAAGGCGGGCGCCCAGGGCCTGCTCTCGGTGACGCCGTACTACAACAAGCCGACGCAGGAAGGGCTGTTCCAGCACTACCGCGCGATCGCCGACAGCACCACGCTGCCGATCATCGTGTACAACGTGCCCGGCCGCACGGGTTGCAACATCGAGCCCGCCACTGTCGTTCGCCTGTCTGACATCTCGAACATCATCGGCATCAAGGAAGCGTCGGGCAACATGACGCAGATGTGCGACGTGTGTCGACTAGTGCCCGCCGACTTCATCGTGCTTTCCGGAGACGATGTGGTGACCCTGCCGCTGATGGCCGTAGGCGGGCGCGGCATCATTTCAGTCGCGTCGAACGAAATTCCGGGCGAGATGTCACAGATGGTCGAGGCCGCCGAACGCGGCGACTATACGGCGGCGCGGGCGATTCACACGCGTATCATGCCGCTGGTGCAGATCAACTTCGTCGAATCGAGCCCGGGTCCGGTCAAGGCCGCCATGGCGGCGATGGGCCTGCTCGAAGAGATGTACCGGTTGCCGCTGGTCCCGCCGCGCGCCGAGTCGAAAGAGAAGATCCTGAAGGTGTTGAAAGAGCTCAATCTGCTCACGAAGCCCGCGTTCGCATGACGGCCGCGCTTCAAGACGACATTCAAAAGCTGGTTGCGGCCGGCGCCTCGGCCGATCGCGGCGCCGCGCGCGAGACGTTCGCGCGTCTTCGCGAGGCGCTTTCTGCCGGTACCGTGCGCGCCGCAGAACCCGATCCCGCCAGTCCCATCGGATGGCGCGTCAATACGTGGGTGAAGCAGGGCATTCTTCTCGGTTTCAAGTTCGGCGATACGATCAACCAGTCGATGGATCACGGTCGCTGGCCGTTCTACGACAAGGACACGCTCCCGCTGAAACGCTTCGCAGACGACTCCGGGGTCCGCATCGTGCCGGGCGGATCGTCAGTACGCGACGGTGCGTACATCGCCCCGGGTGTCATCTGCATGCCGCCGATGTACGTGAACATCGGCGCGTGGATCGGCGAGCAGTCGCTCATTGATTCCCACGCGCTCGTCGGCTCGTGCGCCCAGATCGGCGCGCGCGTTCATGTCAGCGCCGGCGCTCAGATCGGCGGCGTGATCGAGCCGGTGGGCGCGCTCCCGGTCATCATCGAGGACGATGCGCTGGTCGGTGGAAATACCGGCATCTACGAAGGCGCCATAGTCAAAGCGAAAGCGGTCATCGCAGCGGGCACCGTGCTGACGGGCTCGACGCCCGTCTACGATCTGGTGCGCGGCGAGGTCATCAAGCCAACCTCCGATCGCCCGCTCGTCATCCCGGAAGGCGCGGTCGTCGTGCCCGGGGCGCGCTCGGTTCTGTTCGGCAAGGGACCGGCCTGGGGTCTGTCGCTCGCCACACCCGTCATCGTCAAGTACCGCGACTCGCGAACCGATACGCGGACCGAGTTGGAAAAGTGGATCCGGTAGCGCTGACGCGGGCGCTCGTCGACATCGATTCCACGACTGGTCGCGAAGGTGAGGCCGGGCGCTGGCTGGCTGAGTATCTGCGCGGCCTTGGCTTTGCGGTCACCACCCAGCCGGTCGACGATCTCCGATTCAACGTTCTG
Organism: Vicinamibacteria bacterium; assembly: GCA_041485905.1. Lineage (GTDB taxonomy): Bacteria > Acidobacteriota > Vicinamibacteria > Vicinamibacterales > CAVVIG01 > JAHFUI01. Next base: position 34,292 of record JBGPKK010000017.1, on the reverse strand, counting down.
GCGACCATTGGCAATCCGCAGGTCGTCTTCTCGACCCACTTCGACTGCGTGCCGCCGTTTTTCGCAAGCCGCATCGACGGAGATCGTCTGTACGGGCGGGGCTCGTGCGACGCGAAAGGCATTCTCGCGGCACAGGTCGCCGCCGCCGATCTTTTCCGATGCGAGGGCGAGACGAGAGTCGGCCTGTTGTTCGTCGTCGGGGAGGAGCGCGGGAGCGACGGCGCCAAGATCGCCAACCGGGCGGCCAACGGATGCCAGTTTCTGATAGACGGCGAGCCGACCGACAGCCGGCTGGGACGTGCCACGCGCGGGATGCTCCGATTGAAGCTGCGAGCGTCGGGGCGTGCGGCGCATTCCTCCTTCCCGGAGCTCGGCGAATCGGCCATCGACAAGCTGCTCGATGCCCTCGTCGATCTCCGATCGATCGCGCTGCCGGACGATCCGATCCTGGGGCGCACACACTACACGGTCGGATTGATCTCCGGCGGTGTGGCGCCAAACGTAGTGTCGCCCTCGGCCGAAGCTGAGGTGATGTTTCGAACGGTCAGCGACGGGGCGGAGATTCGTCGTGCCATAAGGCCGCTGGAATCGCGTGTGCAGATCGAACACGTGCTCGAAGCGGCGCCTGTGCGGATGGCGACGGTGCCCGGCTTCGAGGCGGTGGTATTTCCCTATACGACCGACATTCCGTTTCTCAGCGCCTGGGGCCAGCCGCTGCTGTTTGGTCCCGGCTCCATTCACGTGGCCCACACGGCGGACGAGTTCATTTCGATTCCCGAGCTGCACTCGGCGGTGGCGAACTACGAAACCATCGCCCGCCAGCTGCTCGCACGCCTCACGTGAACCATCCTCGCGCCCGCGCTCTTGTGGCGCAACGCTTCAGCTGTGGCGCAACGCTTCAGCGTTGCGATCCGCGCGCGCCCCGCAGGGCTGAAGCCCTGCGCCACATGGCACGACCCCACATGGCATGATGGCTGACCCTCGCGCGGAATACGGCAGGCGCATCGAACGGTGGAGCGGCCAGGTCGCGCGCGAGAATCGCACGCACCAGGTGATCTCGAATGCCAGGCTGGCCGTTGCCGCTGCAACGGCGGTTCTGGCGTGGCAGGCGTTCGTGAGCCACCGCGTGTCGTGGGTCTGGCCGCTCGTGCTCGTCCTCGCGTTCATCGGCCTGGCGATCGTTCACGTCGGCGTGCTTCGACGCATGGAGCGCGCACGCCGAGCGCGGCAGCTCTACGAGCGAGGTCTGGCGCGACTCGATTCGAAGTGGGCAGGGACGGGCCCCGATGGCGCCCGCTTTCTCGACACGTGCCTGTTCGCCCGCGATCTCGATCTGTTCGGACCGGCTTCGCTCTTCCAACTGCTCGACACGGCGCGGACCGAGATAGGCGAGGACACGCTCGCCGCCTGGCTGGGTGAGGGCGCCGACATCGGCGAAATTCGCGCCCGGCAGCAGGCGATCGCGGAGCTGACACCAAAAGTCGATTTCCGCGAAGACCTCGCCGTGCTGGCGGCTGAAGCGACGGTCGGGAAGACGGGACCGCTCGCTTCGTGGGCGGCGTCCGGTCCTGCCGGACTGTCTCGCGGCCACGGGGTTCTCTTCGGGGCATGCGCGATCGTCGGCGCATCGCTCCTGGTCGCGGCGATCACCGAACGCGCACCGTGGACGGCGTTCCTGGCGTGGATCCTGGTGCTGGTCGGCATCGTGAGGATCTGGCGGGAAACGATCAAAACTGCGATAGCGGGGATCGATAACGCGGCCCACGATCTGCAACTGATGTCGGAGCTGCTCGGGCGGATGGAGGTCGAGCCGTTCGTGTCGGTCAGGCTCGCAGACGTACATGCCGCTCTCATCACCGACGGGATACCGCCGTCGCGCCGAATCGCCGGGCTGCAGCGCCTCGTGAACCTGCTCGATCAGGCGACGCTCAATCTCTGGTTCAGACCCATTGGAGAGCTCCTGCTCGTTCGCCTCCTGACGGCGGTCAGGATCGATCGGTGGCATGCGGCGTACGGCCCGGCGGTCGGCACGTGGCTGCGCGCGGTGGGCGACCTCGAAGCGCTGTCGGCGCTCGCCACGTACGCGTACGAGCATCCCAGGGATCCATTTCCAGCGTTGGTGGAAGCCGGACCGGTGTTCGATGCGGCCGCGCTCGGTCACCCGCTCATCGACGAGCGAGTTGCCGTGACAAACGACGTCGGTCTCGGCGGCGCTCATCCGCGTGCGCTCATCGTCAGCGGATCGAACATGTCGGGCAAGAGCACGCTGCTGCGCGCCGTTGGCGTCAACGTCGTGCTGGCTCTGGCGGGCGCTCCAGTGCGGGCGGCAATCGTCACGCTGTCTGCGCTCTCGCTGGGGACGACGATACGCGTTGACGATTCGTTGCAGGCGGGCCATTCGCGGTTCTACGCGGAGATTCTGCGCATCAAGGCGATCGTCGACCTCGCGCGTCGGCGGCCGCTGTTGTTTCTGCTCGACGAGATTCTCGGCGGTACCAACTCGCACGATCGCCGCATCGGCGCCGAGGCGATCCTGCGCATACTCCTCGATGCAGCCGCCGGCGCGATCGGCCTGATCACGACCCACGACCTGGCGTTGACCCAGCTTGGATCGGGACCGGGTTCGAGCGTGGCGAACGTGCACTTCGAAGATCGGATCGAGAATGGTTCGATGGTCTTCGACTATCGAATGCGGCCTGGCGTCGTCGAGCGAAGCAACGCGCTCGCACTTATGCGGGCCGTCGGACTGGACGTATAGAAGTCTTAAGCCTCTTGTGAAATGTGCGTCTCGCAAGTGAGCGCGACACGCAGGAGGGCTTCGGTCTGCATACGCGCGCCGACCAGCTGCACGCCACACGGCAGCCCGGCTGTCGTCGGTTCACACGGCACCGAGACCGCGGGATGACCTGTCAGGTTGAAGAGCTGGGTTTGGCGCAGCATCAGGTTGCGGACCGGTTCCGCGCGCCCCGCCACGGCCACTGAATTGGCGCCGAGCGGCGGCGCCGGAATCGGCAGCGTCGGCAACACGAGGGCGTCGTGTTCGGCCAGCGCCGCATCGACTTCGCGGCGCAGCACGTCCCGCCCCGTGAGCGCCCGCGCGTAATCTTCCGCCAGCACGTACCGTCCCATTTCAAGCCGAATTCGCACCTGCGGCGTGTATCGCTCGGGCATCGAATCCAGGGTTGCCGCGTGATAGGCCGCAGCATCTGCGAGCACCAGCACGAGATAGACAGGCGCGGTGTCTGTCGCATGGGCGATGTCGGCTTCGTCTATGCGCGCTCCGGCCGCGCGCAGCCGATCGAGCGACTCCTCGAAACGTGCGCGGACCTCCTCGTCCAGGACATCGCAGAAGTACGCGCGCGGGACGGCGAGTCGCAGACTGCTGATCGGGACCGGCGCGACTGCGGTCCTCCTGAAACCGGACGCCATGAGACCTCGGTACACAAGCCATGCGTCGGTCACGGTCCGCGCCAGCGGTCCGACGTGATCGAGGGCGCGGGACAGCGGCACGACACCGTCGGTGGAAACTTCACCGTAGGTCGGCTTCAGACCGACGATGCCGCACGCGCCGGCGGGAATCCGAATCGATCCGCCGGTATCGCTGCCGACAGTCGCGAGCGCCATCCCCGTCGCTACGCTGATGGCGGATCCGCCGCTCGATCCCCCGGGCGACCGCGAGACATCGTAGGGGTTGCGGGCGGGTCCGAACGCCGAGTCCTCGTTGGTGGTGCCGAACGCGAACTCGTGGAGGTTGGTCTTGCCGATGAAGACCGCCCCGGCCTGCCGCAAACGGGCGACGGCCGGCGCATCGCGCTCGGCGATGTGTCCGTCGCGCACCCGTGACGCAGCAGTCGTCGGTCGGCCACGCACGTCGACCAGATCCTTGATTGAGATCGGCACGCCGTGGAGCGGTCCGCGGTCGTGTCCGGCAGCCAGTTCCCGATCCGCCTCACGCGCCTGCGCACGCGCCTCGTCCGCCATCACGAGAATGAACGCGTTGAATCGGGCGTTGTCGGCCTCGATGCGCTGCAGGCATTGCTCGGTCAACTCACGCGAGCTGATCTCGCCGGCGCGGAGCATGCGGCCGAACTCGTCAATAGTCGGGGTCGGCGGGGTCATCGGGGTCATCGCGTCGACCGCGGTCGTCCGTCGGCCCGTTCGTTGAAGTCGGCCGCTCGGAGCGTCTGCATCGAGCGCGCGAGCGATTCGAGGATCGGTTTGAGCTCTGGGAGTTTTCGGCGGTCCGCGTCGGCCAGCGTCCACTCGAGCCAGGCGTCTATGGTCATTTCACGATCTCTTCACCGAAATGGCGACGCCGTCGCGCAGCGGCACGATGACGGTCATCAACCGCGGATGGCGGTGGATGCGCTCGTTGTAGTCGGCAATCGCGGCGGTGTCGGCCACGTTTTGCGTCGGCGACGGGTTGAATCCGGGAATCACATCCCCGCTCCAGAGCACATTGTCGGTGATCAGCAGGCCGCCCGGCCGAAGCAGTTCGACGAGGCGATCGAGGAGCGGCGTGTAGAGCTGCTTGTCGCCATCCTGAAAAATCAGATCGAACCGCCCGGACACTTTCGCGAGCATCCGCTGCGCGTCGCCGACGATGACGCTTGCGCGTGCCGCCAACCCGCTGCGCGCGAAGTTCTCGCGGGCTGTTCGCGCCCGCTCCGGATCCCTCTCCATCGTCAGCAGCATTCCATCCGCGGGCAGCGCGCCGGCGAGCCAGATGCCGGAATATCCGACCGCCGTACCGATTTCGAGGATGCGGCTGGCTCCAATCGCTGTCGCGAGCACGCGCAGGAGGCCGCCGACTTCCGCATCGACAAGCGGCAGCTTTTTCTCTTTGCCTTCTCGCGCGATCTCCCGCAGAACCGGATCGGCGAGTTGATTGAGGCCGGCGAGGTAGCGCTCGACCGCGTCGGGAACGATCTGCCGCATAATTGAGTGATTCTACATGCGGCACACCAAGATCATCGCAACCCTCGGCCCTGCCAGCGATTCCGAGACGATGATCGACGCCCTGATCGCGGCAGGGACGGACATCTTTCGCCTGAATTTCTCGCACGGGACGCACGCGTCGCACGCGGCGACGCTGTCGCGCGTGCGGGCCGCGGCGCTGCGCGCGAAACGCGAGATCGCCGTGCTGCAGGATCTCGGCGGGCCGAAGATTCGAACCGGCGCGCTCGAAGGCGGCCGGCCGCTGTCGTTGGCAGTCGGCGACGGGCTGCGGCTCGAGACGGGAGATTTCGTCGGCGGCAACGGGCGCGTGTCGACAACCTTCTCGGGTCTGGCCCGAAGCGTCCGCCCTGGCGATCGACTGCTGGTCGCCGACGGATTGGTCGAGCTGCGCGTCGAATCCACTGACGGCACCCAGATCCAGACGACGGTCGTGGAAGGGGGAATGCTGGGAGAGCACAAAGGCATCAATGCTCCTGGCGTCCCGCTGCCAAGCTCGGCGATCACGCCCAAGGACGTCGACGATTTGCGATTTGGTCTGTCGATCGGCGTGGACATGGTGGCGGTCAGCTTCGTCCAGAGTGCCGCGGACCTGCGCCAGGCGAGGCAGCTGATGGCGGAAGCCGGCGGCGGGGATGTGCCGCTCGTCGCCAAGCTCGAGCGTCCGCAGGCGCTGGAACATCTCGACGAGATCCTGGACGCGTGCGAAGCGGTCATGGTGGCCCGCGGCGATCTCGGCCTCGAGATGCCGCTCGAGCGCGTACCGCGCGCGCAAAAAGAGATCACCCGCAGCGCCAGGCGGCGGGGCATCCCGGTAATCCTCGCCACGCAGGTCCTCGAATCGATGACCGTTGAGGCCCGTCCGACGCGTGCCGAGGCCAGCGACGCGGCCAACGCCGTTGACAGCGGCGTGGACGCCATCATGCTGGCCGGAGAAACGGCGGTCGGCAAATTTGCGGCGCGCGCGGTCCAGACGCTCGACGCGATCATTCGAGACGCCGAAGCCAGTCCTCCGGCCGACCGACCGCCCGTGCGGGTGGGCGGCACCGACGATCACGCGCAGGCGCTGTGCGAGGCGGCGGTGACGCTGGCCAATCGCGGTGACGCGAAAGCGATTGTCGCCGTCACGCGCGGCGGCGGTACTGCGCGGCGGCTGTCGGCGCTGCGCCCGCACGCGCCGATCATCGCGACGACCGACCGCGACGAGACGGCACGCCGTCTTGCCTTGTATTGGGGCGTCGTGCCGGTCTGCACCGATATCGGCGAGAACGTCGATTCGGCCGGGATGCTCGTCGGGCGGCAGCTCGTCGCGCGCGCGCTGGTGGCGCCGGGCGCCGCGGTCGTCCTGGTCAGCATCAATCCGGATCTCGCGCGTGTGGACGCGAACTATCTGAAGATTCAACGGCTGTGATGCTCCAGGCTGGCGGACCTCTCTGCCGTCTGAAAACCGTGTGCTAAAGTCGACCCGACAAGAGGATTGATTATGAAAACTGTCCTTTCGCGGCGTTGGATCCTGGGGTTCGCGCTGTTGGTCATTGCCGCCGTCTCCGTACCGCGCGCCGAGCAGCGCGCGGCGACGCCCGGTGCGGCCGGCGACATTCCGCGGCTTGCGTTCGAGAAGTACACCCTTGCGAACGGGCTCGACGTGATTCTCAGCGAGGACAAGCGGCTGCCGATGGTTGCCGTGAACCTCTGGTATCACGTGGGACCCGCGAACGAGGAGTCGGGGCGCACCGGATTCGCGCACCTGTTCGAGCACATGATGTTCCAGGGTTCGAGGCACGTGCCGCCCGACACCCATTTCAAATTCCTCGAAGCCGCCGGCGCCAGCGACATCAACGGCACGACGGATTTCGACCGCACCAACTACTTCGAGACGCTTCCTTCCAATCAGCTGGAGCTCGCTCTGTGGCTGGAGTCAGACCGCATGGGCTACCTGCTCGACAAGCTCGATGCGCCCCAGCTCGCCAACCAGCAGGACGTCGTGCGAAACGAGCGCCGTCAAAGCGTGGAGAACCGTCCCTACGGCCTGGCCGACGAAGCCGTGATGCAAATCCTTTTTCCCGCCGGACACCCGTACTACGCCAACGTCATGGGCTCCCATCAGGACATCCAGGCCGCGAAGCTGGAGGACGTGAAGAAGTTCTTCAAGCAGTACTACGCTCCCAACAATGCCAGCCTGGCCATCGTCGGTGACATCGACAAGGCACAGGCGAAAGCGCTGGTCGCGAAGTACTTCGGCACGCTGAAGCGTGGCGCGCCCGTGCCGCCGATTAAGGCCGTCACTCCGCGGGTCACCGAGGAGCGGCGGAAGGTCGTGACCGACCGCGTCGAGCTGCCGCGCATCTACCTCACGTGGATCACATCGCCCATTTACAAGCCCGGGGACGCCGATGCGGACATGGCGGCGAGCATCCTGGGCGGCGGCAAGTCGAGCCGGTTGTACAAGCGGCTCGTCTATGACAAGCAGATCGCGCAGAACGTCAGCGCGCAGCAGTACTCGCTGATTCTCGGCTCGCTGTTTCAGATTGAGGTGACCGCGCGTCCCGGTCACACCGCGGACGAGCTCGAGAAGGCGGTCGACGAGGAGCTGGTCAAATTCCGCGCGTCGCCGCCGGAGGCCGCCGAAGTGGAGCGCGCCAGGAACGGGATCGAGACGCGGATCATCGAGCGGCTCGAGACGCTCGGCGGATTTGGCGGCGTCGCCGATCGCCTCAACATGTACAACCACTTCCTCGGCACGCCCGATTACTTGCAGAAGGATATTCAGCGATACCGGGCAGTCACCCCTCAGTCGGTGCGCGCGTTCGCCAACGATCAGTTGAAGAACACGGCTCGCGTCGTGGTTCACGCGGTGCCTGGCGACAAGGTGCTCGGCCCGCAGGTGCCGACGCCGGCCGCGCCTCAAGCGGCGGCGGGACAGGGCACCGAAGCGATTAACCCCGAGGAAGCGTGGCGGAACGAGCCGCCCAAGGGCGGCCCCGCGCGTCCGCTGCAGCTCGCCACGCCCGATTCGACCGAACTCGCTAACGGACTCACGGTGATCCTCAGCCCGCGCAGGGGACTGCCGGTGGTCGCGGCGAATCTGGTCGTGCGGACCGGCAGCGACGCCAACCCGCTCGACAAACCGGGCCTGGCGAATTTCACGGCCGCCATGCTCGACAATGGGACGACCACGCGCAACGCATTGCAAATCGCCGACCAGCTCGCGCAACTGGGCGCGACCCTCGGCACCAGAAGCACTATGGACGCGACGTTCGTGCAGGGCGGATCGTTGAAGAAGAATTTCGGACCGACGCTGGACCTGATGGCCGACGTCGCGCTGCGCCCGTCGTTCCCGCCCGATGAAATCGAACGGCAGAGAGCCAGCCGCCTGGCGCAGCTCGTCCAGCAGCGGGACAACGCGGGGCAGCTGGCCGCCAATGTCACGGCCTCGGTGCTGTACGGCGACCGCCACCCGTACGGATTCACGGAAATCGGCACGGACGCGGCGGTACGAGCCGTCTCGCGCAACGATATGCAGGCGTTCTGGAAGCAGAACTTCGTGCCCAACAACGCCGCGCTCGTCGTCGCCGGCGACATCACGATGACTGAGCTGAAGCCGCTCGCCGAGCAAGCGTTCGGCGCGTGGCAGCGCGGCACGCCGGCCAGGACCGCGCTCGGCACTCCCGAGACGACGACCGCGCGCCTCGTCATCGTCGACAAACCTGGGGCGCCGCAGACCGAGGTGCGCATCGTCGGTATCGGTGCGCCGCGGTCCTCGCCGGACTTTCAGGCCATTCAGGTGATGAACATGGCGCTCGGCGGGCTGTTCTCGAGCCGCATCAACATGAACCTGCGAGAGGAGCACGGGTACACGTACGGAGCAAGCTCACAGTTCGTGTTCCGCCGTGCCGCCGGTCCATTTGTAACGGGCGGCGGCGTTCGCGCCGACGTCACCGCGCCGGCGGTGACCGAGATCCTGAAGGAAGTGCGCGGGATGGCGGACAAGCCGATGAACGCCGACGAGCTGCGGCTGGCGAAAGACGCGCTCGCCCGGTCGCTGCCTGGCGCATTCGAGACGAGCTCGAATGCCGCGGGCAGCTTCTCGAACGTCTACATCTACGACTTGGGACTGGACTACTTCACGAAGTATCCGGCGCGCGTCGACGCGGTGACCGCCGAGCAGGCGCAGGCCGTGGCGCAGAAGTACCTGGTTCCCAACACGCTGATCGTCGTCGCGGTCGGCGACCGCGCCAAGATCGAACCGGAGCTGACCAAGCTCAATCTCGGGGCCGTGGAGATCCGGACACCGGACGCGAAGAAGGCCGCCGCGCCGTAGGCCGCGGCGTTTTCAGTCCTCGAGCAACGCCTTCAGCGACGTCAGCGCGCGCTCCCACCCGTGCTGGACGACCTCGTAGTAGCGCTGCCACCGGACGCTGTCATCGCACCCGGTCTGCGTCACTCGCAGCTGGGTGGCGCCGTTCAGGTTCTGGCCAACCGCGGTGCACGTGACCCCGAGCGCCATGGGTCCGATCGGATCGCCGTCGGGCGGCAGCCAGAATCCGTCCCCGACGAAGAACCCCTCGTGCGGCTGATACTGGATCACCGTTCCTCTGAACACACCGCCGAGGCGCCCGAGGATCTCGTCGCGGAAATCCGTGGGGCGCCATTCCACGACATACGGTCCCAGCGGGCGCGGAATCGTCACCGATCGCACGACCTGCCACCACGCGCCGAGCGCCGCCGGATCGAAAAAGGCTTTGAGCACTCGCGCGGGCGGGGCCGCGATCAGCATCGAGACGTTGAGCGCCGGCACCGCGGTCTCGTTTCGTGTAGCCATACGTCAGCAGCAAGTGGGGCCCGCATCATAGCACTGGCGCCCGCGGCGGCCGTCGGACGCCGGCCTGATGGTAAAGTGGGCAAAGGATGACTCAGCAGCCCTTGGCGTATCTGTACGAGGAGTTTCTCGAAAGCGCTGAAGCACGGCCGATCCGGATTCTTTCCGAGTATCTCGAGCCGCTGCGGCGCTTTAAAGAGCAGAAGATTCAGGACACCGTGGTGTTCTTCGGATCGGCCCGCGTGGACAGCCGAGAGGGCGCCGAGCGGGCGCTGGCGACGCTGCGCGCGCGCGGGGCGCGCGATGCCGATCTCCAATACCAGGCCGAGCTGTCGAAGACGAGCAAAGCGGTGGAATGGGCGCGCTATTACGAGGAGGCGCGCGAGCTGGCGCGCATGCTCACCGCGTGGAGCACCTCGCTCCAGTCGGAGCACCACCGGTTCGTCGTCACCTCGGGGGGAGGCCCCGGCATCATGGAGGCCGCCAACCGCGGCGCGTATGAGGCCGGCGGCAAGACGATCGGGCTGAACATCCGTCTGCCGTTCGAGCAGGAGGCCAATCCGTACATCACCGACGGCCTGCGTTTCGAGTTCCACTATTTCTTTATGCGCAAGTTCTGGTTTGCGTACCTGGCGAAAGCGCTCGTGATATTTCCGGGCGGCTTCGGGACCTGCGACGAGCTGTTCGAGATCCTCACGCTGGTCCAGACCGACAAGCTGTCGAAGAAGATCGGCGTGATCCTCTACGGCAGCGATTACTGGGATCAGGTGCTTAATTTCGGACCGATGGCCGAGTGGGGTGCCATTGCCGAGGCAGATCTCGATCTGCTGCACCGCGCCGATTCGCCGGCGGCCGCGTTCGAGCGGCTGCAGGCGCACCTGATTGCGAATCACTTGGAGCCGTCGACCGCGCAGGAAGCGGCCGCGCCAGGCATCGCGAAAACGCGCGGGTAACGTAAAGAGGCAAAGCATGGATCCAAGTACCCGAAAAAAGCTGATCGAACAGTACAAAGACGGCTACCGCGTTGTCGCCGAGGCGCTCGCGGGCGCGAGCGACGAGGAGCTCGACGCGCATCCGGCGCCAGGGAAGTGGTCGGCCCGCGAGATCGTGCACCACCTAGCCGACAGCGAGATGACGTCCGCCATCCGGCTGCGGCTCCTCGTGGCGACCAGCAATCCGAACATCGTCGGGTACGATCAGGACGAGTTCGCGCGGCGGTTGTATTACGACCGTCCGATCGAAGCCTCAGTCGAAGCCTTCAAATCCGCGCGGCGCACGACGGCCGAGATTCTCGATCGCATGACCGACGCCCAGTGGTCGCGCGAAGGGACCCACAGCGAAGTCGGGAGGTACAACAGCGACCGCTGGCTGGAGATTTATGGTCCGCACGCGCACGATCACGCCAACCAGATCCGCGTCGCGCGCGCCGCGGCAAGAAGCAAGTCAGCCCGCTCTTGACAGAACCCGCTCGGCGGTCAGTACAGCAGAAACCGCTCGCGCACGCGGTTGAACCGGTTCACCGGGTCTTCCCAGCCGCGCGCGATGTCGCGCGCGGGCGTGCCGCGCTCGATCTCTGCCCGCAGCTCGGACGATCCGGCCAGAATGTCGAACGGCGGTTTCTCGTGCTCGTACTCGTAGGGGGGATCGCGCCAGCGGAAGCGCTCGCGGTCGGCGGCGCGGAACGCCGCGGTCAGCGCGACGCCGATCTCGACCGGACGGCACGCCGCGCGATCCTGGATGTGGATCTGGCACCCGCCGCAGCTGGCGCCCGCGTGTTTGTGAAACGTCGGTTCGAAGACGGCCGGGCGAAAGCGGACGCCCGGCATCTCGAGGCGGTTCATGGCGTCGGCGAAACGCTCCGCCACGACCCACGGCGCGCCGACCAGCTCGAACGGTCTCGTGGTCCCGCGTCCTTCCGACACGTTGGTCCCCTCGAACAGTACGGTGCCCGGATACACGATCGCCGTGTCGAGCGTCGGGATGTTCGGTGAGGGCAGGACCCAGGGGAGCCCCGTCTCGTCGTAATAGCTCTCGCGCCGCCAGCCCTCCATCGTCACCACCTCGAGATCGGCGCCGATACCAAAGTGGTCGTTGAAGAGACGCGCCAGCTCGCCGATCGTCATGCCATGACGCATCGGAATCGGGTAGAGGCCGACGAATGATTCGAATCCGGGGACGAGCATCGGCCCTTCAATCGCGGTCCCGCCGATCGGATTCGGCCGATCGCAGACGATCGCCTTGAGACCGTGCCTGCGGGCGGCCTTGAGGCAGTTCGCCATCGTGTAGATGTACGTGTAGATGCGAGTGCCGACGTCCTGCAGATCGAGGACAAGCACGTCCAGGCCGCGCAGCATGTCGGCGGTCGGCTCGCGGGTCTCGCTGTAGAGCGAGTACACCGGAACGCGGCGGATCTCATCGCGCGCGTGGCCGGTCTCGATCATGTTTTCCTGCACGTCCGACCGGAATCCGTGTTGCGGGCCGAAGAGCGCCGCCAGTTCGGCGCGAGGGTGGGCGGCCAGACGGTCGGCGACAAGACGGAGCTCGCTGTCGACAGACGAAGGATTGCATACGAGCCCGACGCGCTTACCGTCGAGGGCGTGAGAGTCGAGCAGACGTTCGGATCCGAGTCGGACTCGCATCGCGGGATTATAACGGGCGGCTCCGTATGGGCCCCCGGGAGGCGGGCCGCGGACGGGGCACGGCACGCTAGGCGAGCAGCCTGACTTGCTTGCCGGGGCCACCATTGGGTAGACTACGCGCCTCTGGTGGCCAGCCCTGCCTGCTTTGCCCGCGTCAAGAGCCGATCGAGCCTCTGTCGTTGACTCGTTCTCTCATCAACGTGACCGCTGAGCCGACGCGCGACCACCCCGGGCATGGCACCGTGAGTCGACTGGTGATCTTGAAGAGGAGAGGGTGATGGGTCGAAGGCTGTATGTCGGGAATCTTCCTTACACGACGGGAGAAGCGGAACTGCAGGAGCTGTTCGCCAAAGCCGGGACCGTCGAATCGGTGCGCGTGATGCGCGACGCTGCCACGGGCCGCGCCCGCGGGTTCGCGTTCGTCGAGATGGCGACCGATGAGGAAGCCCAGAAGGCGGCATCCGAGTTCAATCAGTTTCAGATGGGCGGCCGCGCGCTGACCGTCAACGAAGCGCGTCCGAAGCCGGAATTCTCGGGCGGCGGCGGCGGCGGTGGAGGATTCGGCGGCAACCGCGGTGGTGGTGGTGGCGGCGGCGGACGCCGCGAGCCGCGGTGGTAACGCGATGAAATCGTGGACCAAAGGTGACCGCGTCGTGCAGCCCACCTACGGGCCTGGCACGCTGGTCGAAGTCAACGAGCATCACACGGTGATCGACTTCGACGAACACGGCCGCCGCGTCTTCGCGACGCGGCTGGTCACGTTGCAGGCGACCAACGAGCCGGCGCCGGCGCGCGCGGCCCGCAAACGGGCCGCCAAAGCCAAGCCCAAAGACGCCAAAGAAAAAGAACCCAAGTCGAAAGAGGCCAAAGCTTAGGCACGCCCTCAAGGGCGTGCCCTACAGCAATCGGGTGTGCCCTGCAGCAATCGGGTGTAAGGGACGGCCTTCAGGCCGTCGCCTAGTCGGCCAGGTAGTAGTGCACCGCCGGCGTGATGACCAACGACAGCACCATCGACGCGGCGATCCCCCCGATCACCGCGATCGCGAGCGGCTGCAGCATCTGAGATCCAGCGCCCAAGCCGAGCGCGAGCGGAATCATCCCGGCCACGGTCGCCAGCGCCGTCATCATGATCGGCCGCAATCGCCGCTCGCCCGCGCGAATCATGCTCTCCTCGGCCGATAGTCCCTCCCTGCGGAATCGTTGATCGGCATCGAGCAGCAGGATGCCGTTCTTGGCGACGATGCCGATGACCATGATCAACCCCATGAACGACGAGAGGTTGAAGGTGGTCCGGGTCACAAGCAGCGCCAGGAAGACGCCGGCCGTCGACAGAAGCGCCGATGCGATGACGGCAATCGGCGCCGCGAACCCGCCAAACTCGAACAGCAGCACCGTAAAGACCAGGACGACGGCGAGCGCGAGCACGATCAGCAGGTCGTGAAACGATTGTTGCTGTTCGGCGAAGCCGCCACCGTATTCGACGCGGATCGCGGCAGGCAGATGAAGATCGGCGATCGCCTTCTGCACTTCGGCGATGCCGGAGCCGAGGTCCAGACCTTCGAGCCGCGCCGTGACCGTCACGTTCCTCTGCAGGTTCTCGCGCCGCACTTCCGTCTGCCCCGGAATCTCCTCCACGCTGGCGAGCGAGCCGAGGGTGCCGGTCTTGCCGGTCGAGCTGACGAGCAGCGTGTTCTTGATGGCCTCCGCTGAGGCGCGGGTCGACTGCGGGAATCGGACGCGGATGGTGTACGCGCGGTCGTTGACCACGACCGGCGTGGCCGCGGGTTCGCCCTGCAGGATGGCGCTCGTATCGAGCTCGATTTCCTGCGCCGTGAATCCCGCCCGTGCCGCGATCTCCGGATCGACCCTGAACATGGTGGCGGGACCGCTGATCGTGTTCTCGATGCCGTCGAGCACGTCCACGACACCAGGAAGCTTCTTGATGGCCTCGCCGACTTTCGGCCCCCACTCGTGGAGCAGCAGAGGGTCCTGCGAGAACAGCTTGACCGCAATCGGCTCCGGGGCGCTCGTCAGATCGCCGATCATGTCCTGGAGCTTCTGGACGAACTCCATGTCGAGCGCCGGCAGCTGCTTGAGAATCTTGTCGCGAACCTCCGAGACGACCTCGTCGGACGTGCGGCTGCGGTCGCGTTTGAGCTTGACCGCGATATCGCCCTTGTTCGCTTCAGTGACGGCGGCGAGACCCAGCTCCAATCCCGTTCGCCTCGATGTGCTCTCGACCTCCGGCGTCGCGCGGAGAATCTGCTCGACGATGCCTATCTGCCGGTTCGTTTCAGCGAGCGAGGCGCCAGCCGGCGTGAGGTAATCGAGGATGAACCCCCCTTCGTCCATCGCCGGCAGCAGGCCCGTCCCGAGCGCGTTGTAGCAGAAGTACGAGCCGATCACCAGGACGACGCTCGCGAGCGCGAGCACGAGCGGACGTTCGAGGGACGTCCGGAGCACGCGTTCGTAGACGCGCATCAGCCAGGGAGGGACGCTGTCGTGTCCGCCCGCCCGCTGCCTGGCGCGAGCGTGGATGAAGTAGTGACTGAGCGTCGGCGTCCAGGTGAGCGCCAGGGCGAGGGACGTCAGCAACGCCAACCCAACGGTGATCGCGAGCGCGCGAAAAAACGTCCCGTTGACGCCAGCCATGGAAATCAACGGCAGGAACACCACGATGGGCGTGATCGTCGAGCCGACGAGAGGGACGCGAATTTCGGCGAGCGCGCTGCGTATCGCGTTAGCCCGCGACTGCCCGGCGTCGCGGTGCGTCACGATGTTCTCGACGACGACGATGGCGTCGTCGATAATGAGGCCGACGGCCGCCGCCAGTCCGCCGAGCGTCATCAGGTTGAAGCTCTCGCCGAGCACGCGCAGCGCGATGAACGTCAGCGCCAGCGTCGCCGGGATGACCAGGCCGGCGACGAGCGACGTGCCCCAGTCGCGGAGGAACAGCACCATGATGAGCGAGGCGAGCAGGAGCCCGATGAGCACCGCATCACGCACGCTGCTGATTGAGTCGTGGACGAGCTCCGCCAGATCGTAGAACGGCTGGAGTACCACGCCGTTCGGCAGTTCGCGGCGAATGGCCTCGATTTCCGACTGAACCGCCTGCGCCACCGTGACGGTGTTGCTGTCGGGCTGTCGAAACACGTTCAGCAGGACGGCGGGCTTCGTGTTCGCAGTGACGACGGTATAGACCGGCTTGACCGACGGCGTCACCTCGGCGATGTCGCCGACGCGAATCGGCGCGCCAAGCGGCGTCGTCTTCACGACGATGTGGGAGACATCCTCGAGCGAACGCGCCTGCCCGCTCACCAGGCTCAGCACGAGCTGGTGGTTGCTCTCGAACAGACCGGGCGAATCGATGAGATTGCTGCGGCCGATCGCATCGAGGAGCGTCGGGATGTTCAATGACGTCTGCAGCAGCTTCGCCGGGTCGGGCCTGACCTCGAATTCCGGCTCCTGCCCGCCCTGCACGACGACCGTCGACACGCCGGTTTGCCGATTCAATCGTGGCTTGAGATCGTAGGTGGCCAGTTCCCACAGCGTGGTCTGCGGCACCGTGTCCGACGTGAGGCTGTACCCGAGGATTGGGAACGCCGCAAACGTGAGTCGGTTCGCGGTGACCCTGGCCGTCGACGGAAGCGTCCCCTGCACGCTGGCCAGCGCCGCGTTGACGCGGGACAGCGTCTGGAACATGTCGACTTTCCACGAGAAGAACAGGTCGACCTCGGCCGACCCGCGGCTGGTGATCGACTGGACGCGCTCGAGTCCCTGGACCGTGTTCAACGCTTCTTCGATGGGTCGCGTGACGGTGACCTGCATCTGGTCGATGGGGGCGACCCCGTTGTCGATACCCACCACCACACGCGGAAAGTCCACCTCGGGAAACACCGCGACGGGAATCGTCGACGCGATATAGGCGCCGACCGCCACCAGCGTGAGGATGACGAAGATGATCGGCTTGCCGTGGCGAGCGGTCCAATGCTCGCCGGCCCCGTCGAGCGGAGCGGACGGGATCAGGTCCTCGGGTTCGGCGGGCATTTACTTCTTGCCCTCGCCAGCTGTCTTGTCGGCAGGCTTCTTGTCGGCGCTGGCGTCTGCGGCCGCGTTCTCGCCAGGCTTCACCACGCGCACCTTTGCGCCGTCCTCCAGCCCGAGGCCTCCGACGGTGACGACCCGTTCACCCGGATGAACGCCTTCGATCGTGGCATCCGGCTGGAGCTCGAAGAGCACCTGAACCAGATCGCCCTCGCGCAAGCCCACCTGCACCTTCGTCTGGTTCGCGGTGTTCGTTTCGTCGACGGTGATCACCATCGATCCGCCCTCCTCGCTCGGGAGGATCGCCGCCGCCGGGACAAGGGTCGCGCCATCGACAGTGGCGGCGACGATCGTCACGTGGACGGACGCTCCGGCGCGCAGCCGCTCGGCCGGATTGATGGCCTGCACCCAGACTTGCACCGTGGTGCTGTTGGGGTCGACCGCGGGGCTGACAATCGTCACCTTGCCGGTCACCGGCTGACTGCCGTCGGTCGGCGTCAGCGTTGCCTCGTTGCCAACCTTGACGTCCTTCGCCTGCGTCTGCGAGAGATTCACGCGGGCCACAATCGACGACACGTCCATCACCGTCAGCAACGGCATGCCGGCGTTCGCCATTTCGCCTGGGTAGAGCGGCCGATCGGTCACGACGCCGTTGATCGGGCTGCGGATCTCGGCATAGGCCACTTGTGCCTGCGCCGTCTCGTGATGCCCGCGCGCGGCCTCGACTTGCGCGGCGGCGTTCTTCGCCATTTCCGGTCGGCCAACAGCCTGCAGCGCGGCCAGGTGCTGCTGCGCGGTATCGAGTTCGGCGTGCGCCACTGCCAAACCGACCTGCGCTTCGTCGACCAGCCTTCTGGCGATCGCCCCTTCTCGGAGCAGCTGCTGGCGGCTGTCCACCAGCTTCTGCGCGGCATCCGTTTGCGCCCGGGCGGCGTCCACGTGGGTTTGCGCCTGCGTCATCTGCTCCGGCACAGATGCGTTCGTCACGCGCGCGGTCGACTCGGCCTGGTCCAACTGGCCCTTGCTCTCCGTGGCCGCCGCGACCAGATCGCGATTCTCGAGCTCGGCCAGCAGTTGTCCCCGCTTGACGTGATCGCCCCGGCTGACGAGGAACCGGCGGACCGGCGCGCTGATCTTCGGGTTGATGTTCGCCTGATCCTTGGGGTACAGGACCGCGTCCGCCGTCACGATGTTCCGAATCGTGCCTTTGACGGCCGTTGCCACCTCCACCGGCGCGATCTTCTCGGGCGGCGGCGGCTCTTTGCCGCACGCGGCGAACGTCAGCCCTAGCGCCGCGCAGAACGAGAGCGGAATAAGTGTGCGCATGGCTACATGGTCCCCGTGAGTGTCTGAAGCGCCGCGAGCGTCACCCGATAGCGCACAAGGCCATCGTCGTACGCGTTGCGCGCCTGAGTCAGCGTGGTTTGAGCGTCCACGACCTCCAGCACCGTCGCGTCGCCGGCCTGATACCGCAGAAACGTCAACCGCAGACTCTCGGTCGCCAGGTCGAGCGACGTCCGCAGGGAGTCCACCTGCTGGCGGGCGATCTCGGCTTCCCGGTAAAAGGCGATCACGTTCGCCTGCAGCTGGCGCTGCGTGAACGTCAGTTCGGCCTTGGCCTGCTGGACTCGCAGCTCCGCCTGCCGCAGCTTGCTCTGCGTGGCGCCCCAACTCCACAACGGAACCGTCATCGACACCTGGGCCGCCGATCCAAGGAGGCGCTCGCCGTCAGGGTTCGTGATGGCGAACTGGTTGGCGTTGATCCCGTACCAATAATCGAACGAGACGGTGGGCAGCAGGCCGCTTCGTGCGGCGGAGACGCCGGACGATTCCTGCTGCACCGATGCTGCCGCCGCCTTGATATCGGGATTGCTCTCGGTCGCCAGCGACTTGAAGGTGTCGAGCGGCACGAGCGGCGCGACGTCCTGGAGGTCGTCGACGACGGTGAAGTTCTCGCGGAAATCCGGAAACACCAGGACTGACAGTCCGAGCCGGCTCTTGAGCACGTTCAGCTCGGCTTCCTGTGCCTCGCGGAGCCGTTGTTCCACCTGGATCTGCGACTTGACGACGTCTGCGCGCGCGACTTCTCCGCCGCGCTCCTGGCGCTGGGTGACGTCCAGAAATTGCTGTGCCTCCATGAGGCTTTGCCGGGCGCTGGCGGCTTTACGGATGGCGGCGACGAGCGTGTAGTAGTTCTGCACGATCGTGGAGACGAGACCTCGCGCGGCGACGTCGGCCTTCGCGCGGGCCACGGCCTCGGCGGCTGCCGCGACCCGGTACTCTGCCAGGCGTTGCGGCGAGTACAGATCGCCGTGGGCGTTGGCCCACGCGTTGTACACGCGCGGTCCGTCGTTGGAGATGAAGACCCCTGACGCCGTCCCGTTGGGCTCCGTGTAGATGTGCTGGAGAAATCCGTTCACGCCCGGAAGGAGCGCCGCGCGCGCCTGCACCCGATCCTCGACCGCCAGCTGAGCGGCGAATACTGCGGACCTAAGGGGCTGGCTGTTCAGGCGGGCCTGCGCGATTGCCGCCTGCAAGGTCAGGGGGGCGGCGTCCGGGGGCGTGTTCGACTGAGGCCCGGCGGCTTGCGAGAACACCGATACCGGGGGAATGACGAAGCGTGAAGCCACGGGCTCCTGGCCCGCAGCCTCCCCGCCGTTCGCGAGCGCCGCGCCAACAAGCCACCCGACGATCCACGACCTGCGCGAAAAATCAGACATGAGACGTTTGCGATCCTTTCCGAACGCAGTTCGACGTCTAGTCTATCGTTCGGCGCGGCGTGGGGTCGAGTCGTTGAACGCCTCCTACTTGCCGTTGAGCCCGAAGACCAGAATCTTCATCGAGTTGGGCACCATCGTCGCGCGGCCGCGTCCCGGAGCCGCGCCGGCAGGTGGCGGATTGAACTCCGCCGACGCCAGGTAAATCCGATGCGTCGTCGGATCGAGCGCCATCGTCCGCGCGCCGGGTCCGGTCTTCAGGACTTGAACCACGGTCAGCTTGCCAGGTGAGTCTTCGTGAGCAATCGTCGTTGTCGCGTCGCCGCCGCACGATGAGAAGGCGTATTGGGTTTGCGGATCGAACCACGTCGAATCGACGCCGGGGCCGATCGGCACCTGCCCGACGATCTTGCCGTTGGTCGAATCCATCATGAGCATCAGCTTGTTGCTGGCCCCGATGAACAGGCGGTGATTCTTCAGGTCGATCGCCATCCCCGACGCTTCCTCTCCGGGCGCGATGGGCCAGTTCGCCACGACGGCATGCTTGGCGATGTCGATGACCGCCACGCTGTTCTTGTCTTCGATGTTGACGTAGATGCGGCCGGCGGCCACATCTACCACGGCGGCTTCCGGTTTTCCGCCGAGCGGGATCGTCGCCACCACTTTGCCGCTCGCCGCCCCGATCACGCTCGCGGAGTTCCCGCGGCCGTTGAAGGTGTAGACCTCTTTTTGCTTCGGCTCGTACAGGATGCCATCGGGGTTCCCCTCCGTCTCCACCTTGCTGATCAGCTTCAGCGTCTTGGCCTCGACGATGCTCGCGTTGTTGCCGCGCCCGTTGCTGGTGAACACACGGTCGGGGGGCACGGCGATGACGCCGTGGATCCCCGGCGTGTCGGGGATCTCGCCCATCACCGCATCCTTCGAGAGGTCCACCACCACGGCTTTGGTCGCGTGGCTGACGTAGAGACGCTTGGCCGCGCTGTCGACGCTCAGGTAGTCCCAGCCGCCCTCGCCGCCGATCGGAATTTCCTTCACCGCCCGATAGGGACCATCCTGTGCCTGGACGGCGAACGCCGCGCAGACGACCCACGCGATCAGCATCAATGTCTTGCGCATAGAGCACTCCTTGGTGTTGGTGAACGCGAAACCTGTCTCAGAACTTGAAGCGTAATGATACTTGCAGTCGCCGCGGCGGCTGCGCCGACACGGCGCGCCCGAAAAACGGCGATGTCAGCGTGCCGATGTACCGCGACTCATTCACACGGTTGAAGACGTTGAACGCGTCGACGCCGATCGTGACGGCCGACCCCTCGTCGTTCTTTGTGCCGGTCAGGCGGATGTCGCGCGACCAGCGCAGATCCAGATCCGCATAGCCCGGTCCTTCGAGACTGTTTCGCGACACGCCGATCGGCCGGGCGTTCGCGATGCCGGTATTGAAGTCGTCATGGCCGGTGACGATTGAGTACGGCCGGCCGGAATAGAGCGCCAGCGCGAAGCCGACGTTGAACAGCGATCCCGGATTGATGGTGCCGAGCACGTCGAACCGGTGCCGCTGATCGGCATCGGCGCGCGCATACTCCTGAGACAGGTCGTAACTGTTGGGCGGCATCCAGTTGATCCCGCCCGTGTCGTTCATCGCCTTGCTCAACGAGTACTGAACCGACCCGTTGAAGAAACGCGTGACCTGACCCCTCAGCGTCAATTGAAGCGATTGGCTGCGCGCCGTTCCGGCCGACTCGATCTGCCGCGAGACGCCGAGCGAGGGATTCGGCCGCACGGCGTAGAACGGCGGCAGCGGCGCGTTGACGTCCCGCGATCGGAACTGGTCGAATCCGCGCGTGCCCGTGTAGGTCACGCTCGCGCTCGTCCGCTTGCGGAGCTGCCGTTCGACGCTCAGGCCGTATTGCACCGAATAAGGAGTGTGGAGGTCCGGCGCGAACGAAACGATGCTCGCGGGCTGCGCGGCCAGGGGCTGGCCGGCTCCGAGCGCGTTCGGATACCCGGGATTCGAAATGACATATCGCAGCAGACGAACGCCGTCGTATCGCAACACGTCCTGGACCGGTCGGACGCCGGTGCGATCGTAGAACACGCCGGCCCCGCCTCGAATGACGGTTGTGCCGCTCCTGGTCGGCGCGAACGCGAACGACGCACGAGGTCCGAAATTGTTCGTGTCGTGCACGAAATTCTGCCAGTCGTATCGCAGGCCGAGCGCGACCGACAGGTTCGGGAGCAGGCGAACCTCGTCCTGCACGAACCCGCCCACCTGTTTCTCGAGAAACGCGACGTGGCCGTTGCCCGCCTGCTCGATGAACGAATACGGCCGTCCCGCAGCGTAGTCGGCAAGGCCCGAGAAGTAAAACGTCCCGCCAAAATTCGTGTTGTCGTCGTACCGCCGGCGGCTCCAGTCGGGGATGTTGAAGCCGGCTTTCACGACGTGGCGGCCCGGCGACCAGGTGACCGTGTCGGTGAGCGTGAAGTGGTGTTCGGTGCGAAGCCAGTCGCCCTGCGCGCCGCCGCCCGTAAAGGCGTCGAGCACGACAATGGATGGCGCCTGGCTGAGGCTGGCCGTGGTTTCGCTTTCAACGCCGAGGAGCAGACGAAACTGGTTCAGCAGCTTCGGCGTCACGACCGTCTGTTGGGTATACGTGCCCTCTTTTTCGATCTGATTCCAGTTCGTCGCTGTTGACGGGAGTGCGAACCCGCCGACACCCTGATTGTCGGTTGCCTCGTTCCGGTACGAGAAGCTGAGCGCCATCGTCGTGCGCTTGCTGTGCTGATGCGTGAGCGACACCGCCACGAGATCGTTCCGTGAAGGCGTGGCGATGTTCAGCCGAACCGGTCCCAGAGGATCCTGCGCGACCACGATGGCCTGGCGATCTTCCCCGTCCCGCCGCATCGAGAGCGAGAACGATGTCGTCTCGGAGTGGCGCACCGGTCCGCCGAGGAACCCTTCGACGTTCCGCCGCTGCTCCGGAGGACGCGTGGCGGCAAACGCGTTGCGGGCGTCGAGCGAGGAGTCGCGGAAAAAGAAGCTCGCCGTTCCGTGATACTCCTGCGAGCCCGGCTTGGTGATCACCTCAATCCGGCCGCGTCCCGGGCGCGCGAATTCCGCCGAGTACGGATCCTGATTGATCTTGATTTGCTGAATGGCCGATGCGGACACATTCAAGTTGTTGACTTCAATCCCGTTGACGATCAAGGTCGTGCCGCCCGCGCCAATCGCCCCCGCGTCGAGAAATCGCGCCATCGTGCCGAGCACATCCTGATTGAGGATCGGCAAATTTTCGATCGTCTCCGCATCGACCGTGGAGACGTCGAGGTTCGAGGCTGTATCCGCGCTGATCTCCGCCGTCCCTCTGCCGACATTCACCTCCTGCGAGATGGCGGCAATCGGCAGCGTCACACGAAGCGCTCCCGGAGCCCGGTTGCCGACGTTCACGCGAACCGTCGTCGGCTTGAATCCCTCGAAGGTGACGCGAACGTCATAGCGCCCGGCAGGCACCGATTCGAGCCGAAAGGCGCCGACGTTGTCGGTCACCGTGGATGCGATCGGCAATCCTGCAGGGGTCTTCAGCTCCACCTGCGCACGTGGCAGCACGCCACCCGTCGCGTCGACGACGACGCCCGTCACGGGCAGTCCGGCTGGCCGCTGGGCCTGGGCAGGACTGCCCGTCACGAGGAGGGTCACCGTCGCCAGCAGAAAGGAAACGGTTCGCCTGTGCATACGTGTCACTTCTTCGGAGTCTTGCCGTTGGCGTCGAGTTCCACTTCGGATTTCTTTCCCTTGTTCTCGACGACGGCTTCGTAGGTGACCGTCTTGTCCTTCGTCAAGGTTTCGATCTTGAGAAGTTTACCGCGCGACTGGAGGGCCGTCTTGACGGCCGCAGGCACGTTGTCGATGCTGGTTTCCTCTTCCACTTCCAGCAGACGGCCGGCGGCGTCGAACAGCAGGTCGCGCGTTTTGCCGTTCACCTTTGTCTCCGCTTCGTACAGCGTCTTGCCGCCTTCCTTTTCCGTCGCGAGTCCAACAAGGGTCGCGCTCTTGGTCTGCTCCTGGACCGCCTTCTGTACCGCCATCGGCAAGTCCTTCATCTGAACTTTCTTGTCGGCGGCATGAACTACGGCCGCGCTCATTCCGAGCACGGTCCCGATGGTCACGAGCAATCTCATCGTCATGGCTCACTCCTGGTTCTTGGGATCTGAGGTCAAGCCTCACAGTGTAGCGCTCCAATGATGAATCGAGGATGAACGCCAGTCATGGAGTGTTCATGCGCCAGTGGCTATGATCGACTCGAACGCTCGAGGTAGCTGCCGATGCGCGTGCTCCTGGTCGAAGACGAACCACACGCCGCCAACGTACTCGCGAAAGGACTTCGCGAGCAGGCGTACGCCGTCGATCTTGCATCGGATGGCGACACCGCCATCTTTCAGGTCGGAACGACCGACTACGATGCGGTGATTCTCGACGTCATGCTGCCGGTGAAGGACGGGTTCGCCGTCTGCCGCGCCATCCGGGCGTCGGGTTGCGCGGTGCCAATCCTGATGGTCACCGCCCGCGACGCGGTGGAGGCGCGCATCGAAGGGTTGGATTGCGGCGCCGACGACTATCTGGTGAAGCCGTTCGATTTCGGCGAGCTGCTCGCGCGGCTTCGGGCGCTGATCCGCCGCGGGCAGCAGCCGCTGCTGCCGGAGCGGTTGAGTGTCGGTCCGCTCGCGCTCGACACGCGGAGTCGGCGCGCGTGGGTGCGAAACCGGGAGGTCCTGCTGACCGCGAAGGAATATGCGCTGCTCGAATACCTCGCCCGTCGCGCCGGCGACGTCGTCGGTCGCGGCGACATCGCGGAGCACGTCTGGGACGAACACTACGATGTGCTGTCAAACGTCGTCGATGTCTACGTTCAGCGGCTGCGACGCAAGCTGGATCGTCCCGGGTCGGAATCGCTGATTCGGACGCGCCGCGGTGAAGGCTATCAACTGGCGGCGGTGGCCGACGCGTCCTGAAGATGCTGTCGCTGCGCGCGCGCCTCACGCTCTGGTACACGCTCGCACTGGTCGTGGTGCTGTGTCTCTTTTGCGCGGATGTGCTCTGGGTGCAGAGCCGCATCGGCACGCGCCGGGTCGATCGTGAGCTCGACGGCCTCACGACCACGCTGACTAACGTCATCCACGGCGAGCTGGCGGAACACGCCAGTCTCGCGGACGCCTCTGAAGAAGCCCGACGCGCCGTGACCGCGAGGGGACGCGCCATTGCGATCCTCGACGTGCACGGTGTTCCGCTGGCCGCGGACTGGGCTGGTCTGCAGCGCCATTCCTGGGCATGGTCTACTGGGCCCACAGGGCCCACAGGGCCTGCGGGCCCTGCGCAGGCTGGAGGATTCGTGTGGACCGAGCAGGCCGCTTCTGGCGCCTGGCGCATCCACGCGCGATTCCAGAACTTCGGCACGACGACGTTGATCCTGCTTGCCGCAACCACGCTGGCTGACGTCCAGCGTGAACAACATGAAGTGCAGGAAGCGATGATCGTAGGGATCCCGATCGTGTTGCTGCTGGCCGCTGGCGGGGGATTCTGGCTCGCCTCGATCGGTCTCCGGCCGATTACCGACATGGCGCAGCAGGCGGCGCGGATTTCGGTGACGGGCATGGAGAACCTGGGTCCGGCGGATCGGACCGACGAGCTCGGTCAATTCGCCCGGGCGTTCAATGGTCTCGTCGCCAGATTGCGGGCGGCATTGCAGACGCAGCGGCAGTTCATGGCAGACGCGTCGCACGAGCTGCGCACGCCGGTGTCCGTCGTCCGCACGGCGGCGGACGTGACGCTTGGCCGCGAACACAGAAGCGAAGGCGAGTATCGCGAGGCGCTGGCCATCGTCGGCGACCAGTCGCGACGCCTCGGCCGTCTGGTCGAGGACATGCTGGTCCTGGCGCGCGCCGACGCTGGTGGCTATCCGCTTCGGCCGGTCGATCTCTATCTCGACGAAGTGGTCGCCGATTGCCGGCGGGCGGTGGAGGTGCTGGCCGCGGAGCGAGCGGTCACGATCACGTGGGGCGCGTCGGCCGAAATCCCGTTTCGCGGAGACGAGGACCTGCTGCGCCAGCTGGTGCTGAACGTCGTCCAGAACGCCGTGCAGCACACGCCGGCCGGCGGGTCTGTCGCCGTGGAGATGTGTCAGGACGCCGCTGGGGTGAGGATTCGCGTGAAAGATACGGGCCCCGGCATTCCCGCCGCCGATCAGGCGCGGATTTTCGATCGCTTCGTGCAGCTCGATCCGTCCCGGCGCGGACGTGGAGCGGGTCTGGGTCTTCCGATCGCGAGGTGGATCGCGGAGGCCCACCACGGGACGCTCGTGTTGGAGTCGAGCGGTCCGACCGGGTCGGTGTTTTGCGTGACGTTACCGTCAGCGCCAACGTCACGGTCCGCCTAAGAGGGACACTACGTACGTCAATCGCGTACGTGGTCCTGTTCGTACGTCCTTTAGTACTTACTCCTGAGTACTTACTCCTGCCGGCGGCGCGGACGTCGACGAGCCGCATAAAGAATCCGTAAGTCCTGATCGCGCAGCTTGTTACGTTGACACACCTTCCCGACGGTCCTAGAATCGGGCCGCTCCACACTTTCGTTACAGCGCGTCAGCTGTTTCCACGTCCTCCGTCGTCGTAGCCCTTCGTTGTGAGGAGGTTGCAATGAGATCGAGTCTGGTGGGTCGATTGATCGTGCTCTGCGCGTTTCTGGCGCTGCCTGTCGCGGCGTACGCACAGGAAGCCGTCCTCAGCGGAACGGTGTCCGATTCGACGGGAGCGGTATTGCCCGGGGTCTCGGTGAAGGCCGTCCACGAAGCATCGGGCAACAGCTTCGAGGACGTCACCGATCAGCGCGGGGCCTATCGGATGTCGGTGCGCATCGGCGGCTACGTCATCACGGCTCAACTCAACGGGTTTACTACCGTCACGCGGCGGGGCGTGGCGATCCTGGTAGGCGAGACCGCCGTGATCGATGTGAAGATGGCGGTGTCGGCCGTGGCGGAGACGGTGACCGTGACCGGCGAATCGCCGCTCATCGAAACCGCCAAATCGAGTGTAGGCGGTACCATCGATCCGCGGCAGATGCAGGAGCTGCCATCACAGGGCCGCAACTGGATGTCGCTCGCTTTGCTGGCGCCAGGGAACCGGACGAACGCGCAGGGCGCTCTTCCCGTGCAGGACAGAGTGGACGTCCGGGAGTTCCAGCTCAACGTCGATGGTCTGCAAGTGACGTCGAACCTGGGCACCGGCAACCAGTCCCGGTACAGCAACGATTCGATCGCGGAATTCCAGTTCATCTCGAACCGGTTCGACGCGACCCAGGGCCGATCGTCGGGCGTGCAGGTGAACGCGATCACGAAATCGGGCACCAACATGTTTTCGGGATCATTGGTCGGCAGCTTTCGGGACAGCAAGTTCAACGCGGAAGATCCGGTGCTCCTCCGCGTCCTTCCCTACTCGAACCAGCAGATCAGCGGGACCGCAGGCGGCCCGATCGTGGTGAACAAGACCCACTTTTTCGCCAACTACGAATACGAGCGCCAGCCGCTGACCTCCATCTGGAACACGCCGTACCCGAAATTCAACGTCCAGCTGGACGGCATTAGAAACGTCAAGCTGGGCGGCGTGCGTGTGGACCAGCAACTGTCGTCGAAGATGCGGCTGATGGGGAAGGTGTCCCATTCATCGTTGTTCGAGCCGTTTGGTGCGGGCACGACCAACCATCCCTCGGCCACCAACAGCAACGCCGAGCACAATACCGACGTCCTGGGCTCGTTCACCCAGGTCCTCAGCAACCGCGCGTTGAACGAGTTCAGAGCGGGATACGCGTCATACGGCATCAATCAGGTCAGTCTCACGAGCTGGTCTCAGCACTGGCAGGCGCCCAACGGCATCACGACCGACGGGCCGGCCATCAGGTTCAAAGGCTTCTCGTTCAACCGCAACGGCAACCTGCCGCGATACCGCGACCAGGACGTGTACACGGTTCACGACGATTTCACGTTTTCCTACGACGCGGCCGGCCGCCACGATCTCAAGGTGGGCGGTGAATATCTGCACCTGTTGGACAACACGCGCAACTGCAACACTTGCGGGGGTTCCATCGTCGCCACGAACGGGATACCAGCCAATATCGAGGCGCTCTTTCCTGACGCGTTCAACGCCGACACCTGGAACCTGGCGGCCATCTCCAACATCACGAGCCGCTACACGGTCGGCATCTCGGATTCGACGGCGTTCCTGACGCCGATTTACCTCTGGAAGTACGGCGCGTGGGCGCAGGACGACTGGAAGATCGCGTCGAACCTGAGCTTGAACCTCGGACTACGGTACGACCTGATCTGGAACGCGTTCGCGCAGAACGTCACCTTCCCGCCGTTCGAAATGCCCGATCGACCGCAGGCTTCCAAGAACCTTCAGCCACGGCTTGGCTTTGCCTGGCAGATCGATGATCGGACGGTCGTGCGCGGCGGGACCGGGCTGTACTACAACGATGTGTTGAACACGAATGTCTTGTGGCCCATGAGTCCCTTGACGATTGCCGTGATTGACATCGCCAACGACGGCCGGGCGGATTTTGCGGCAAACCCGTTCAACGGGCCGCTGCCGACCTACGCGCAGGCGCAGCAGCGGTTCTGCGATGTGAATACTGCCGCGTTTGCGACGTGGCAGGCCAGGAATTTCACCGGAGCGGCACCTTGCCTGTTACGCAACCTCGCCGAGCAGGCGCCGATTCCGGACTACGCGCACATCACACACAGTTGGCAGACCTCGATCGGCGTGGCACATCAGTTTGGAACCACCACGTCGATCGAAGCCGATTATGTGAATACCCGCAGTCGCGACGAGAAGGCTCTTCAGGACAACGTCAACATCACGTTCAACCCCGCCACTGGCGTGCCCTATCCGTACTCGGACGTCGCTCATCGGGCGCTTCCGAACTACGGCGTCGTAGGCATAGCTGCGCAGACGGGACAGTCCGACTACCACGGATTGCAGACGAGCTTCACCAAACGAATGAGCAACCATTGGCAGGCCTCGCTCACCTACACGCTGTCCGGTTTCTGGACCCAGGATCCGCCGCCGATCAGCGGGTTCACCGAGGTGACGTTCCCGGTCGCGATCGATCTGGGTGGTGAACGGTCATTGGGAGAATTCGATCAGCGGCATCGGCTGGTCTTCAACGGTATCTGGCAGGCGGGGCATGGCTTCCAGGTGAGCGGGGTGTATTTTTACGGCTCCGGCATGCGGACTCAGGTGGTCTGTGGCTGCGATGCGCGCGGCCTTTCGATCTCGACAGTTGATCGCCTGCGTTTGGACGGCACGATCATCCCGCGCGAATCGTTCGTGGGTCAGCCCATCCACCGGGTAGAGCTGCGGCTTCAGGAACGTGTGCCGCTGGGCGGCCGTGCGTCGATCACCGGCTACCTGGAAGTGTTCAACGTGTTCAACCGGGCGAATTACGGCGGCTATACCGTCAACGAAAGCAGCCCACAATTCGGCCAGCCCGCCGCGAGCACGAATCTCTCCTACGCGCCGCGAACGCTGCAGTTGGGCTTCAGGGTCGGGTTCTAGGACATTTGGAGGCGTCACCAGGGCAACGACTTCGTCGTCATCTCCGCGATGTGCTGGCCGCCCACGCCGGGACCATCGACATAGAGCACACCCTCACGCCGCGCATCGTCCAGCCTTCACTTCGATCCGGCGTGGCTCGCCGGAGCGCAACGCGCGGAGGCGGCAGCCTGCGATCCAAACGCCGCCCTGAAGGGCCGCGCCGTAACGAAGCTGCTGAAATTCTGCCGCGGCATGGTAGTGTATTGGTATGAGAACTACCATCGATAAGGCAGGGCGAGTGGTTATTCCAGCGCCAGTCCGAGACCGGGCCGCGTTCGCTCCTGGGACGGAGCTCGAGGTCACCGTCGACGATCTGGGCGTCCGTCTCGAACGGATCGCCAGCGGACCCCGGTTGGTGAAAATCGGCCGGCGGCTCGTGGCGCGGCCCACCGCTTCCGCCGAAACGCGGCCGGTTGTGGACGTGGCTGCGCTCATCGAGGAGGAACGGAACCGGTGGCCGTAGCCGTCTTTCTCGACACCAGCGTGCTGCTCGCCGGACTCGTTGATTTCGGGCCGCAAAGCGCCCCGGCCCAATCGCTGTTGCACGCGATCGCGGAGAAGCAGGTCGTGGCGCCCGCCACCGCCTGGCATTGCTGTCTCGAGTTCTTCTCCGTTTCGACGCGCCTGCCGCCCGAGTTCAGACTCACCCCAGCCGACGCCGTTCGTTTGCTTCAGGGCGAGGTCTTCGCGCGAATGACGGTCCACGATCTGCCCCCGGCCGATCGACTGCCGATGCTGAACCGGGCGACCGAGGCCGGCGCGGCGGGCGGCCGTATCTACGACATGCATATCGCGGAAGTCGCGCGCGCCGCGGGCGCGGCGGTCGTGGTCACCGACAATCGGCGTCACTTCCTGGCGGCCCTGAGGCACGGCATGCGCGTCGAGACGCCGGCCGAATTCCTCGCGGCCATCAAAAATAAACGCCGGTAGCCGCGGCCGCGACGAATGCGTTGCTGGAGACGACAGATCGGCCCGGGTGCAACGACCGTTTCGCGCGGGCACCCGCGTCGACCCGGCCACGTTCATCGGCGGACGCCGAGTCGCGTCACGCTCGATCGCGTGTGCCGGCTCGAGGAGACGCGCGTGCTGTCCAACGACCGGGTCATTGTTGCCTTGTCTTGTTGACACGCCTTCCTGAGGGTCCTAGAATCGGGCCTCTTTACACTTTCGTTACAGCGCATCAGCTATTTCCACGCCCTCCGTTGTCGTAGCCCTTCGTTGTGAGGAGGTTGCAATGAGATCGAGTCTGGTGAGACGGTTGATCCTGCTCTGCGCGTTTCTGACGCTGCCTGTCCTGGCGCACGCACAGGAGGCGGTCCTGACCGGTACGGTGACGGATTCGACCGGCGGCGTGCTGCCCGGAGTCCTGGTGAGGGCCGTGCACGAAGCGTCGGGCAACAGCTTCGAGGCAGTGACTGACGGGCGCGGGGTCTATCGCATGCCCGTGCGCACCGGCACGTACCGCATTAGCGCGCAGCTCGCAGGCTTCAGTCCCGTCACGAGAACCGGGGTGGACCTGCTGGTGGGGCAGGCCGCCGCCATCAATCTGCAGATGACTCCTGGAGTCACAGAAGCGGTGACGGTCATTGGGGAATCGCCGTTGATCAACACGGTGACGTCGAATCTGGGCGGCAACGTCGACCCACGTCAGGTGCAGGAGCTGCCGGTGGCGCAGCGCAACTGGATGGGCCTGGCGCTGTTGGCTCCTGGCAGCCGCACGACGTCTACGAGCTCGAATGCGCCACTGGCGGACCGGCACGGCGGCGACACGCGCGAGTTTCAACTGAACGTGGACGGCCAGCAGGTGTCGTCGGAACTGGGCGCCGGCAATCAGCCGCGGTACAGCCAGGACTCGATTGCAGAGTTCCAGTTCATCGCGAACCGGTTCGACGCCACCTCTGGCCGCTCGACGGGTGTGCTGGTAAACGCCATCACGAGGTCCGGCACCAACAAGTTCTCGGGGCTGTTCCGCACCAATTTCCAGAGCAGCAGCTTCAACGCGCCCGATGCGATCGCCAAGAACCCGGACGGCACGCCCAAGGTGCTCCCGATCAGCGATCAGCAGTACAGCACGGCCGTCGGCGGTCCGATCTTCCAGAACAAGCTGCATTATTTCGTCAACTACGAGAACGAGCAGCACCCCCTGACCAACGCATGGACGACCAAGTATGCGGCGTTCAACGCGGAGCTGAGCGGGACGGAGACTCGCAATATCGGCGGTGCGCGGTTCGACTATCAGTTATCGCAGAAGACGCGCCTGATGGGGAAGGTATCCGGTCAGCATACCTTCACGCCCTTCGGTAACGGCTCCTCGACGACCGCTGCGGCGTCGACGGTCGACAACGACGAGAAGAACGGCGAGTACCTCGGTTCTTTGACGACGGTGATCAGCAATCGCGCCCTCAATGAGATCAAGGGCGGGTTCAGCCACTACGGGTTTTCCACGCACACGCTCGTCGACTGGTCCAAGCACTGGCAGGCGCCCAACGGCATCACGAACGGCTACCCGCGCATCACGTTCACCGGCTTCGCGCTCAACGCCAACGCCAACGCGCCGCGGCATCGGGACCAGGATGTGTGGCAGCTCCGCGATGATTTCACGACCTCCTTCGAGGCGCGCGGCCGTCACGACGTGAAGATCGGCGCGGAATTCGTGCGCCACTTCGAGGACAGTCTGAATTGTGCGCAGTGCGGCGGCACGATTGACGCGCGGGGCACGGCGAATGGACTCTCGATCCCGACCGTGGACATGATCAACGCCTGGTTCCCCGACCAGTTCAACGCCTCCACGTGGAACCTTGCGGCCCTGTCGCCGTGGGTGCGCACTTACACCATTGGCATCGGCAACTTCCCCAATCAGTATGCGCAGCCAAAGGCCGCCGGGTGGGTACAGGATGACTGGCGTCCAGCGTCGAACCTGACGCTCAATCTCGGGGTCCGCTACGACCTGTTCCTCAACCAGTGGGCGAACGACCTCGGGTTCGGACCTTCGGATCGACCCGAGCTCTATTTCCCTGCGAACCGTCCGAACGACAACAACACGATCCAGCCGCGTGTCGGGTTTGCCTGGGAGGTGAACGACAAGACGGTCATCCGCGGCGGGACCGGGCTGTTCTACTCGAGCAGCTTGACGGTCGATGCGTTCTGGCCGAAGTACAACACGCAGATTGCGCGCATCCAGGTCACCAACGACGGCCGCGCGAACTTCGCGGCCGACCCGCTCAACGGCAAGCCTCTGCCGACGTTCGCGGAGGCGCTGAAGCTGTTCTGCGATGCGCCGGAGCAGGCGGCCACCTTCGCCGCATGGGCGGCCAGAGGCTACAGTGGTGCGCAGCCGTGTCTCACGAACGCGCTCCAGGAGATGCCGGGGCCAACCGACCTGATGCACATGCCGCGCAGCTGGAACAGTTCGATTGGCGTCCAGCGCCAGTTTGGCACCACGATGTCGATTCAAGTCGACTACGTCCAGACGCAGGGAAGTCACGAGAAGGATGTGCAGGACAACGCCAACCTCGCATTCAATCCGGCCACGGGCGCCAACTATCCGTCCACCAACGCCAACCGTGGCCTGCTTCCCTGGCCAAGCGCGGGCGTGATCTCGGTGATCGACTACAACAGCAATTCGAGCCTGCGCTCGCTGCAGACGGCCTTCACGAAGCGCATGAGCAACCACTGGCAGGCGTCGGCGACCTATACGCTGTCGTGGTTCTACGACCAGGAAAGCCAGCCGGTGAGCGGCCGCACGCTCGTGCCGTTCGCGGTTCAGGACGATCTGGGCGGCCCAGGGTCCTACGGGTTGGCCGCGACCGACCAGCGCCACCGCGCGGTGCTCAACGGCATCTGGGAAGTCGGCCACGGCTTCCAGGTGAGCGGGCTTCACTATCTGGGCGCCGGGATTCGGAGCGCGACCAACTACGGCGGCGACGTGCGTGTGACGGGTGGCACCTTCAGCGCCCGCCTGCGTCCGGACGGCACGACCGTTCCGCGTAACGCCTTCATCCAGCCTGCGCAGAATCGAACCGATATCCGCGTGCAGCAGAGGATTCCACTGTCGGGCCGCCTGGCCATTGATGGCATCGCCGAGGTCTTCAACGTGTTCAATAATCCGAACTACAGCATCGACACGCAGGAAAGCAGTGGGACTTACCTGCAGTCGACATCAGGACAGAACCGCACCGCGCAGGTCGGCTTTAGGTTGACATTCTGAGGAAGTAGAAAGTAGAGAGTGGAAAGTTCAAAGTGAACTTTCCACTTTGAACGTCGAACTTTTTCTGGAGCCTTTATGAAGAAGCTCGTCGGGGTGCTCGTTGCGGCGTGGCTTGCCGTTCTGGTGAGCCACGCTCAGCAACCGCCTGCGCAACAGCCGGGCAGAGAGCCGTCATGGGCGTTTCCTGCCATCAATGGAGCGGTCCCGGCCGAAGAGCCGGGACCCAAGAGCGTGGCCGGCAGTACCAAGAGCTACACGCCCGCGCAGATCGACGATCTGCTGAATCCGCCGGACTGGTTTCCCGACGAACATCCGCCGGCGCCGTCGATCGTTCAGAAGGGCCACGCCGGAGCGCTGGCCTGCGGCGCCTGCCACCTGATGTCGGGCGAAGGTCATCCTGAGTCGGCGGGATTGACAGGCTTTACGGCCGAGTACGTGATGCGGCAGATGGCCGACTTCAAGAGCGGCGTCAGAAAAGATGCGGCGCGGATGAATGGGATCGCCAAGGAGATGTCGGACGAAGAAGTGAAACAGGCCAGCGAATGGTTTGCCAGGCTCAAGCCGATCGCAACGACCAAAGTGACCGAGGCGGCGATGGCGCCCAAGACGTTCGTCGGCCAGGGCCGCATGCGCTTTGTTCAGCCGGGCGGCGAGATGGAGCCGATCGGGAATCGCATCATCACCGTGCCGGTGGATCAGACGAGAGCCAGGCTCCGCGATCCGCATCCCGGCGCCGGTTTCATCGCCTACGTGCCGGTGGGCAGCATCGCCAAAGGCAAGGCGCTCGTCGAGACGGGCGGCTCGGGGAAAACGATCGCCTGTTCAATCTGCCACAGCGACGCGCTCAAGGGGCTGGGGAACGTCCCCAGACTGGCTGGCCTGCATCCGATCTACATCGCCCGCCAGCTCTATCTGTTCAAGGACGGCACCAGAAACGGCGTTGACGCGCAGCTGATGAAAAAGCCTGCGGCGCGGCTCACCGACGACGACATCCTGTCGATTTCCGCGTATCTCGGATCGCTGGCACCATAAAGACCGAGGCTGGGGACTGGGGATTGGGGACTGGCGGAAAAACGCGACAGCCTTTCTTCCAGCCTCTAGCCTCTAGCCTCTAGCCTCCAGCCTCCAGCCTCCAGCCTCTAGCCTCTAGCCTCTAGCCTCATCAAGAAATCCGCAGCAGCTTGCTCGCGTTCCCGCCGAGTATCGCTTCCTTGTCGGCGTTGGTCAGGAACGGCGCATTCAGCACCAGGTCCACCGTCACGGGCCAGTTGAAC
>JBGPKK010000016.1:0-48760 GCA_041485905.1 Vicinamibacteria bacterium | reverse complement strand
CCGCCGGCCGGCAGCGGCGGTTCCGGCACCATTGTGTCGATCCTGGCGAGCCCGATTGGGACTGACGCGACGGTCTCGAACAAGAACGGCGCTCTGGCCGGGATCAATCTCCTGCCGCCAGGCGTGATTCTGCCGCCGCCAGGGACGCCAACCGCGAACTTCTCGGTGTCGCCGACTCCCGTCACCGCGAATGTGTCGTCCACCTTCGACGCGTCCGCGAGTCTGCCGGGGACCAATGCGTCCGCGATTACCTCGTACGTCTGGACCTTTGGTGACGGCGCGAGCGGCAGCGGGAAGACCGCGACGCACACCTACTCGGCGCCGGGCACCTACAACGTCACGCTGACGGTCACCAACGATCGCTTCCTCTCTGCGTCGACCACCCAGGCCGTCACGGTGAGCACGTCCGCCGCGCCGACCGCGTCATTTGTGTTCTCGCCGCAACAGCCGGCGGCGAGGCAGGACGTCCAGTTCAATGGCAGCGCATCGCGTGCGGCGGCCGGGCACTCGATCGTCAGTTACCTCTGGAATTTTGGCGATGGGACGACGAAAACCGGTGTGACCACGAGCCACGACTTCGGCAATGCCGGCACCTACAACGTGACGCTTACGGTCACCGACGAGACGGGACAGGCCGGCTCGGCCACGAGCCCGGTAGCAGTATCGAACGGCGATCCTGTGCCGACAATCGCCGCGTCCCCGGCGGGGCCACATGTCCTCCAGTTGGTGAATTTCGAGGCGAACACCACGTTCTCAAACGGCGCGACCCCGGTCAGCTGGGACTGGTCATTTGGCGATGGCAGCGTCGGGTTCACGTCGTTTACGTCGAACCAGGCATCGCACCCCTACGCGGCGACCGGGACGTACACCGTCCGTGTCACGGTGACGGACAGCCTGGGCCGGAGGGGAACAGGCACGCTGCCTGTGGCCGTCGTGCCTTAAAAGATGCCCGACGACTCCCGGATTGAAGAACTGCGAGGCCGGATCCGCAAGGATCCGGCCTCGATTGCTTTCGCCCAGCTCGCGGAGGAGCTGCGCCAGGCGAAACGATATACGGAGGCGATCGCCGTCTGCCGCACCGGCCTCGTGTTGTATCCGGCGTATCTGTCGGCCCGCGTCACGCTTGGACGCTGCCTGATCGCCCTCGATCAGTTGGGCGAAGCGCAGCGAGAGCTCGAGCAGGTACGCGACGGCGCTCCCGACAATCTCGCCGCCGTCCGCGCGCTGGCCGACATTCAGAGCCGGCTGACGCCCAAGACTAACGAGGACGCGCAAAAGCCTGAAGTCCGGCTACCGCGGTCCGCCGACGCGTTTGCGAAGGCGGAAGCTCTACGCGAAGGCGGAAAGCCGGACGCCACGTACAACAGCGCCACGTACACCAGCGCTGAAGACGACCGCGCTGTCCGTACGGTGGCTGCGCTCGACGCGTGGCTCGCCGCCATCCATGTCACACGCGCCAACCGAAGCGCTTAGCGTCCGCCATCAGTTTGTTCGACAGGCGTTGGCCGCGCAGTCGCTCGACGCGCTCGTCGTGACATCGCTGCCCAACATTCTGTATCTGACGAATTTCACCGGCAGCGCGGCGATCGTCGTGCTCGACGCCGAGCGGCTCCGCTTCCTGACCGACTTCAGGTACGTGACGGCCCTGGCGGCGACGCGGGGCACGCCGCACGAGTGTCCCGATCTCGATCTGGTGACGATTGACGGGTCGTATGATGCGAGGCTGGCGTCGCTGCTGCAGTCGATGCCCTCCGCGCGCGTCGGGTTCGAGGCCGCGCACCTCACCGTCGCGCGCCACGACTGGCTCGCCGCTACGCTCGGCGCCGGCGAAACCCGGTCCACGCTCGTGCCCACCGAAGGCATCGTCGAGCGAGCGCGCGTCCGGAAGGATGAGTACGAGTTGAAGACGATCAGGAAGGCAGCGGAGATGCTCTCTGGTGTCGTCCCCGGAGCTGTCGAGGAGGTCCGTCGCGGCCGCACCGAGCGCGAGGTCGCGCTCGCCATCGATATCCGCATACGCCGCGCCGGGTTCGAGCGAAGCGCGTTCGACACGATTGTGGCCGCCGGCCCCAACGGCGCGCTGCCGCACGCGCATCCCGGGGAGCGAAGATTCACCGAAGGAGATCTCGTCGTGCTGGACTTCGGCGGCGTCTACGACTCATACTGCGTCGATTTGACCCGGACCGTATCGGTGGGCAGGGCAGGCGCGCGGGCGCGCGAGGTGTACGCTGCCGTCCGCGCCGCCCACGATCTGGCCATTGAAGCGGTCCGTCCGGGTCAGTCGCGGTCTGCCATCGATGCGGCCGCCCGCGACGAGCTCACCAGGCGCGGTCTTGGCGAAGCATTCGGGCACGGCACCGGCCACGGTCTCGGCATCGAAGTCCACGAGGATCCTCGAATTTCCCGGCGCCGGCCCGGCGACGATGTCCAGGAGGAAGGGGTCGCCGCCGGCATGGTCTTCACCATCGAGCCGGGCGCCTATCTGGCGGATTGGGGCGGCGTCCGGATCGAAGACGATGTCGTCGTGACGGACACGGGCGTCGAGGTCTTGACGGACGCCACGACGGAGCTGATTGAACTTTGATGGACTTCGATACGCTGAAGCAGATTCTCGACCTCGTGCGCCAGCACGATCTATCCGAGTTTGAGATCGAGCACGAAGGACTGAGACTGAAGATTCGGAAGGGCGCGGGCGCGGCCCCGTCATCGCTGGACACCACGCCGCAATCGGCCACGCCAGGCACGCCCTCCGGTCCGGCGCCGGCATCTTCTCTGTCCACTGTCGAGAATGGCGACGAGGCCGTTGAGCTTGCGGTCGTCAAATCACCCATCGTCGGCACGTTCTATCGATCGCCGGAACCAGAGGCCGCCCCGTTTGTCGACATCGGCACCGTGGTGAAGAAGGGGCAGGTCCTCTGCATCATCGAAGCGATGAAGCTGATGAACGAGATCGACTCCGAGTACGACGGCGAGATCGTGAACGTCTACGTGGAGACCGGTCAGCCGGTCCAGTACGGGGAACGCCTGTTCGCGATACGAACGGCGTAGGCCGGATGTTCAAAAAAATTCTCATCGCGAACCGCGGCGAGGTGGCGCTCCGCATCATCTACGCGTGCCGCGAGCTGGGCATCAAGACGGTGGCCGTGTACTCCGAGGCCGACGAGGACTCGCTCCACGTCCGGTTTGCGGACGAAGATGTGCGCATCGGTCCCGCGCGCAGCGCCGACAGCTATCTGAACGTGCCAGCCGTCATTACCGCCGCCGAGATCACCGGCGCCGACGCGATCCACCCCGGGTACGGATTCCTGTCCGAGAGCGCCTATCTTGCCGAAGTCTGCGAAGCCTGCCACATCAAGTTCATCGGCCCCAGTCCCCAGGTGATCCGGCTGATGGGCGACAAAGCCCGCGCGCGGAAGGTGATGAAGAAAGCGGGCGTGCCCGTGCTGCCGGGCAGCGACGGCCCGATCGATCAGGAAGACAAAGCGCTCAAGCTGGCGAAAGAGATCGGCTTCCCGGTGATCGTCAAGGCCACGGCGGGCGGCGGCGGACGTGGGATGCGCGTGGTGCGGACCGCCGCCGAGCTCGCGCCGGCGGTCGCGGCCGCGCAGCGCGAAGCCGAGGCCGCGTTCAGCGTCCGCGACGTGTACATCGAGAAGTACATCGAGTCGCCCCGCCACGTTGAATTTCAGATCCTCGGCGACCAGCATGGCAACGTCGTGCATCTGGGCGAGCGGGAGTGCTCCATCCAGCGGCGGCATCAGAAACTGATCGAGGAGTCGCCGTCACCGGCGCTCAGCGAGAAAATGCGCCGCAAGATGGGCGCCATCGTCATCGACGCGGCCAAGGCCGTGCAGTACACCAACGCGGGCACGTTCGAGTTTCTGATGGATCCCGGCGGCCGCTTCTATTTCATGGAGACCAACACGCGGCTCCAGGTCGAGCATCCGGTGACCGAAATGGTGACGGGCATCGACATCGTCAAGGAGCAGATTCGCATCGCGGCGGGGGAGCGGCTCTCGTTCAGGCAGAGCGACATCACCTTCACCGGCCATTCCATCGAGTGCCGGATCAACGCTGAAGATCCCGAGACGTTCGTCCCATCGCCGGGTCTGATTCACGTGTTCAGCGTGCCCGGCGGACCGGGCGTCCGGCTCGAGACCTTCGCCCACTCGGACTGCACCATCACACCCTACTACGATTCGATGATTGCCAAGATCATCGTGCACGGCCGCGATCGCGCTGAAGCGATCGCGCGGATGCGCCGGACGCTCGAGATGACGGTGATCGAGGGGATCAAGACCAGCATCCCGCTCCATCTCCGGATCCTGAACGATCCGGACTTCATCGCCGGCACCGTCAGCACGTCGTTCATGGAACGCTTCCTCGCCCGCCCGAGGCCGGGCCGGCTCGCCGAAGCTGTCTGATCCCCTGTTTCCTCTCCACGCGATCGTCGACGTCGGCGTCGCCGAACGCGGGGGATGGACCGCTGTGGATCTCGCCGCCGCGTACGTGAACGGCGGCGCCCGTCTGCTGCAACTCAGGGCGAAATCGCTGCCCGGCGCCGCCTTCCTGGACCTGGCGTCGCGCATTAGTGAGATCGCGCATGCCGCGGGCGCGCTCCTGATCGTCAACGACCGCTCGGAGATCGCGCGGCTTTCGGGCTCCGACGGCGTGCACCTCGGACAGGACGATCTCACCCCTTCCGCCGCGCGGGCGATTGTCGGGCCCACCGCGATCCTGGGGCTGTCTACGCACACCGAACCGCAGATCGACCGAGCGACTGCCGAACCGGTCACCTACATCGCCGTTGGACCGGTATTCGGGACCTCCACGAAAGCGACCGGGTACTTCGCGGTTGGACTCGAGCGGGTGCGATACGCGGCGGAAAAGGTCACGGGCCGTCTGGGCGTCGTGGCGATTGGCGGCATCACACTCGATCGGGCCGCTGAAGTTCTGGAGGCTGGAGCGACCGCCGTGGCGGTGATCACGGATCTGATGGCGACCGCCGACCCGGAAGCGCGTGTGCGCGCTTACCTGGCGCGGTTGGCCGAGATGGGCAGGGTATAATCCCGCGGGAGGCGGATCTCGAACAGGATCGACTATGAAACGTCAACTGTTTGCCACCAAATCGCTTGCTCAGTTGCTCGACGAGATGGCCGGCGAGAACCGGCTCCGCCGCGTGCTCGGTCCAGTCCACCTCACGAGCCTCGGCGTCGGCGCGATCATCGGCGCGGGGATCTTTGTCGCGACCGGGGAGGCCGCTCGCAACGTGGCCGGACCGGCGCTCATGCTTTCGTACGTCGTGGCCGGGGTCACCTGCATCTTCGCCGCGCTGTGTTACGCCGAGTTCGCGTCGATGGTGCCCGTGGCGGGCTCGGCCTACACCTACGCCTACGCGACGCTCGGCGAGTTGTTTGCCTGGATCATCGGCTGGGACCTCATCCTCGAGTACGCGGTGGGAGCGGCGACGGTGGCCAACGGCTGGTCGGGATACTTCCAGAGCGTGCTGGCGAAGTTCGGCATCGGATTTCCACCCGCCTTGGCCGGCCCACCCATCATCTACGACGCCGCAGGCCACTTCGTCAGCACCGCGGGCGTGGTGAACCTTCCGGCGATCCTGATCGTGGCCGTGGTGACCATGGTCCTCGTCAAGGGGATCTCGGAGAGCGCGAGCTTCAACGCGACGCTGGTCTTTCTGAAGGTCACGGTCGTCCTCTTCGTGATCCTGGTCGGCGCGTTCTACGTGCATCCCGAAAACTGGCACCCGTTCGCGCCGTACGGGATGAGCGGTCTCAGCTTCTTCGGGATTCCGATTCTCGGTCAGGTGAAACCGGGCGGAAAGCCGGTGGGCATGCTGGCGGGCGCAGCGATTATCTTTTTCGCCTACATCGGCTTCGACTCGGTCTCCACTCACGCCGAGGAGGCCAGGAACCCGCGGCGCGACGTGCCCATCGGGATCATCGCGTCCCTTCTCATCTGCACCGTGCTCTACATCGCGGTCGTCGCCGTGCTGACCGGGATGGTCAAGTACGACAAGCTGAGTGTCGATGCGGGCGTGTCCGACGCCTTCAAGCAGGCGGGCCTTCCCTGGGCCGAGTTCATCATCGCGGCCGCCGGCGTGGCGGGCATCACGTCGGTGCTGCTCGTGCTGATGCTGTCAGCTCCGCGCGTGTTTCTCGCCATGGCCCGGGACGGGATGGTTCCCCTGAGTTTCTTTGGCGCCGTCCACCCGACCTTCCGAACGCCGTGGAAGTCGACAATCCTGATCGGCGCGTTCGTGGCGCTGATGACCGGCTTCCTGCCGCTCGGCGCGCTGCTCAACATGACCAATATCGGCACCCTCTTCGCCTTCGCGATCGTCTGCGCGGCCGTGCTCATCATGCGCCGGACCAACCCCGACGCCGAACGGCCGTTCCGTGCGCCGCTCTATCCATTCGTGCCGATCCTTGGCATCCTCGCCTGTCTGATGTTGATGTTCTCGCTGCCGGTCGAGAACTGGTACCGGCTGATCGTCTGGATGGTGATCGGCTTCATGCTCTACTTCACCTACGGGCACAAGCACAGCGCGCTGCGGATGCGGGAAGAGCGGCTCGCCGCGCCGGGCGGATCGCGGCGCCCGCCGCTGTGAGCGCCCGTGGGGTCCGGCGCAAGCCGGACCGTCGCCGTGGCTGACACGCGCAAGGGCGACCACTGGTTTCGCGCCCAGGGGCCGGCCTTTGCGGTCGTCCTGCTCTTTTCGGTCCTCGCCGGCGGGACCGTCGGCTACATTGTCATCGAGGGATGGAGCGCGTGGGACGCGTTCTACATGACGGTCATCACGGTCACGACCGTCGGATACAAAGAAGTCCACGACCTTTCGCGCGCCGGCCAGGTCTTCACCGTCGTCCTGCTCCTCGGCGGCGTCGGGGCGGCGCTCTACACCTTCACGCTCCTGGCGACGGTCGTATTCGAGGGCGGACTCCCCAAGCGGGTTCAGCGAAGGCGGCAGGCGCGCATGCTCGAGACACTCACGGATCACTTCATCATCTGCGGGTACGGCCGCATCGGCAGCACTGTGGCGCGGGAATTCCACCGGCAGAAGGTCCCGCTCGTCGTCATCGAGCGCGATCCCCGCCGCATGCAGGCGGCCATCGAAGATGGAGCACTGGCGGTGGAAGCCGATGCGAGCCGGGAAGACGTCCTGAAGCGCGTGGGGATCGATCGCGCGCGGGGCCTCATCGCCGCCGTCGGTACCGACGCCGAAAACGTGTACGCCGTGCTGACCGCGCGCGTCCTCAGACCCGATC
Organism: Vicinamibacteria bacterium; assembly: GCA_041485905.1. Classification (GTDB taxonomy): domain Bacteria; phylum Acidobacteriota; class Vicinamibacteria; order Vicinamibacterales; family CAVVIG01; genus JAHFUI01. The sequence continues at coordinate 41,474 of JBGPKK010000016.1, read as the reverse complement.
TGTTCATTGTCGGCCGCGCCGAAACCGAAGATGCGGCCATCAAGCTGAAGCGCGCCGGAGCCAACCGCGTCATCTCGCCGTATCACATTGGCGCCGTACAGATCGCGCAGACGGCCCTTCGTCCGACCGTCGTCGATTTCGTTGACCTGGCGACCGGCACCGACAATCTCGAGCTGTCGATGGAGGAGATTGCCATCGCTCCAGGCTCGGCGCTCGCCGACCGGACGCTGCTCGACGCCAACCTCCGTCAGCGCTTCGGCGTGATCGTGGTCGGCATTCAGCGGAACAACGAAGGCATGGAATTCAATCCCCCGCCGGAGAACCCGATACGTGCCGGCGACAAGCTGGTCGTCCTCGGCCGCGTGGATTCGCTCAAGCAGCTCGGCGTGGAGGCCCTGGAGGCCCCGGAGGCCCCGGAGGCTTCGACGTAATGGGTGCACGCATGCTCGACGGGACGGCCGTGGCGCATCAGATCCGGGCCGAGCTTCGCCCGGCGGTTGAAGCGTTCACCGCGCGCGCGGGACGACCTCCAGGCCTCGGCATCGTGGTGGTCGGCGACGATCCCGCCTCGCACGTGTACGTCAGCAGCAAGCAGAAGTGGGCGGGGGAGACCGGTCTGCGTGCCGATGTGGAACGCCTGCCGGCCACGGCGTCGCTGGCCGATCTGCTCGCCGTTGTCGATCGTCTGAACTGCAGCGAGGCGCATGACGGCATTCTCGTGCAGTCGCCGCTGCCTGAAAAGATGGGGCCCGACGCGGAGCGGCGGATCTTCGACGTCGTGCGCGCCGACAAAGACGTCGACGGATTCAATCCGACCAACGTCGGCCTGCTCGTTCAGAATCGGGCCACGCTCGTCGCCTGCACGCCATCAGGCGTGATCGAGCTGCTCGAACGCTCGAACATCCCCGTCGCCGGGGCGCGCGCCGTCGTCATCGGCCGCAGCGATATCGTCGGAAAGCCGATGGCGCTGCTGCTTCTGCATCGGCATGCGACCGTGACCATCTGCCACTCGCGCACACCGAATCTGCCGGGGGTCGCGAAGGAGGCCGACATTCTCGTGTCAGCGATCGGCCGCCCGGGATTCGTCACGGTCGATTTCGTGAAGCCTGGCGCGACGGTGGTGGATGTCGGGACCACGCCGATCGGCGAACGCGCTGTCGTCGAGCGGCTGTTTCCGCCGGGCACGAAGCGACACGATGCCTTCCTGAAGCGCGGGCAATTGGTCATTGGCGACGTCCATCCGGATGTCGTCAATGTGGCGGGCGCGCTGTCGCCTGTGCCCGGCGGCGTCGGCCCGCTCACGATCGCGTTGCTACTGAGGAACACGCTGCGCGCAGCGCAGGAGCGATTAAAGGTCAGGTAAGTCAGGTAGGTCTGGTAGGCCAGGTCCGGCTCTTACCCGGCCCACCCGACCGACCTGACCGACCTGACCCACGGACCTATGTTGAAAATCGCCCTCACCGGCGGAATCGCCAGCGGCAAGAGCTACGTGCTCGATCGGTTTCGCACCCGCGGCGTCGCCTGCCTCGACGCCGATACGTTCGCACACGGCGTCATGGCGGCCGGAACCGAAGCGACGCAGGCAATTGCCGTCCGCTTCGGATCTGATGTCCTCGCGGCGGACGGCTCGGTCGATCGCAGCAAGCTCGGGCCGATCGTGTTCGCCGACGCTCAGGCCCGCCGAGAGTTGGAGGCGCTCGTCCATCCAGCGGTGTATCGTGCCATCATCGCCGGATTTCGGGCCATCGAGCTGCTTGGTGGCTCGCCGCTCGCCGTGGTCGACGTGCCACTGTTGTACGAGAGTGGTCACCAGTCGGATTTCGATCGCGTCATCGTGACGGCGTGTCCGGTGGACATGCAGCTTCGGCGTCTGGTCGAGCGCGGACTGACCGACGCAGACGCTCGTCAGCGCATCGCCGCCCAATGGCCCACCGACGAGAAAGCCTCCCGAGCCGACTTCGTGATCACCACGGATGGAACCTTGGAGGAAACCGACCGACAGGTTGAGGACGTGCTCCGGCGCCTGAATCTTGGTACGTAGTGTCCGGCTGCGGCGTGTCTACTCTTCGAAGATACGGCCGGCGGCGAAGGACAGACCCGGCAAGGTGGGCGATATCACGTGCTGCGTGTGGTCGTACACGCCGGCCAGGTCGTACTCGACGCCTCGCAACGCGTAGACTTCCAGCGTGTTCTGGACGGGATCGACAATCCAATACTCAGGCACGCCGAATCGCGCCAGCAGCTGCATCTTGCGGCCACGGTCTCGCACCTCTGTGCTGCGCGACAGCACTTCGACCGCAAGGTCTGGCGGGTAGGGTGTCGCCTTCATCATGTCGATGAGATGGCGGCGCTCCTTTCGGAAGAATACGACGTCCGGTTGGAGGGCGTTGTGCTCGGACAGCACGATGTCGATGGGCACGTCAAAGACGAGTCCGCCTGTCGCGCGCTCGTACTCTCCCAAGACGTCGCCGATATGCCTCGCGACACGCTGATGCCGCGGAAAGGGCATCGGGACCATGACCACCTCGCCGTCGTACAGCTCATACCGCTCGTGGCGGCCGTTGTCCGGCCACTGCTGCAATTCGGCGAAGCTGACCCGCGGATCCACGGCCCTCATCGCCCGCATTTTACATCGTCCATGCGAACGGGATGCCGTCGGCAACGTTGAACAATATCGCCGGGATGCGACCGGATAGCGCAGTTCACGCGATCCTCTTTCTCGAGACGCATGGCATTTTCTGCGCCACTTACCACTATAATCGCCGCGAATCGTTCCAACAAATCATGCTGACAGCGGGCACTCGCCTCGGTCCGTACGAAGTCCAATCCGCCATCGGCGCAGGCGGTATGGGAGAGGTCTACCGCGCGAGGGACACGCGGCTGAAGCGCGACGTGGCAATCAAGGTCCTGCCTGAAGGAGTTGCCGAGGATCCGGATCGACTCGGCCGGTTCCAGCGCGAAGCGGAGCTTCTCGCGACCCTCAATCATCCGAACATCGCGGCCGTGTACGGACTCGAGAAGGACCGCGGCATCACCGCCATCGTGCTCGAGCTGGTGGACGGCGAAACGCTCGCCGAGGCCATCGCGCGCGGGCCGATCGCCGTCGGCGACGCGTTGGCGATCGTCCGGCAGGTGGCCGCGGCGCTCGAGGCCGCCCACGAGAAGGGCGTGATCCATCGCGATCTGAAGCCCGCCAACATCAAGGTCACCCCGGACGGCACGGTGAAGGTGCTCGATTTCGGCCTCGCGAAGTTCATCGAGGCAGGAGGCGCGGGAACGGCGGGAGGCCCCGGCGGGCTCGGCGCGCTCACCATGTCGCCAACGCTCAGCGTGCACGCCACGTATGCGGGAGTGATCCTCGGGACCGCTGCCTACATGAGTCCCGAGCAGGCGAAAGGCCGTCTCGTCGACAAGCGCAGCGACGTGTGGTCCCTGGGCTGCGTCCTCTACGAGATGCTGACCGGCCGTCGGCCGTTCGAAGGCGAAGACATTGCGGACACCATCGCGTACGTGCTGACGAAGGAGCCGGACTGGTCGCTGCTGCCGGCGGACGTTCCGCCCGCGATCCGGACCCTGCTTCGAAAGTGCGTCGAGAAAGATCGGAAGAAGCGGATCGCGGATGTGTCGACCGTGCAGTTCATTCTCGACGAGCCGGCGAGCATCGCGACGAGTCCAGGCGTCCCTCCGGTTGCGGCGACGATCCCTGCGCCGTCAACGTGGCGACGATTTGCGACGTACGCGGCCGTTCTGCTCGCAGGGATCGCAGCAACCGCGATGGCTGCGTGGGGCATGGCGACACTGAACGAGCGCCCGCCTCAGGTGTCGCGGTTTGCCATCGTTCCTCCCGCTGCGCAGCCGCTGAATGCCAATGCGCCCGATCGCGCCGTGACCATCTCACCTGACGGGACCCATGTCTTGTATCGGGCCGGCCTCGGAACCGGCGGAGCGGGGCAATTGGTTGTGCGCGCGATCGACCAGCTCGACGCGCGTGGCCTCTCCGGCATCACGGCTTTTCGTGAGCCGTTCGTCTCGCCGGACGGCCGCTGGATTGGATTCCACCCGAGGGGCGAGATCAGGAAGGTGGCCATCACGGGGGGGCCGGCGCTCACTCTGTGCAGAACGTCGGGCGCTCCGCGCGGCAGCAGTTGGGGCCCTGACGACGTCATCATCTTTGCAACCGACGATGCGAGCACGGGGTTGATGAGTGTCCCTGCGGCGGGCGGCGAGCCGAAAGTACTGACGAAGCCTAATGGTGCTCGCGGTGAGGGCGATCACATATTTCCGTTCGTCTTGCCGGGCGGCAAGGCCGTGCTCTTTACGATTGCGACTCCCGGTCAAGTTGAGACCTCGCAGATCGCCGTGCTCGACCTCAACACCGGCAGGATCAAGATCCTGGTTCGCGGCGGCAGCCAGGCCGAGTACGTGGAAACCGGCCACCTGGTCTACGCGGCCGCTGGTACGCTGCGCGCCGTTCGTTTCGACCTGAAGCGACTCGAGGTCGTCAGCGATCCGGTTCCCGTTCTTGAACAGGTCTTGACGGTGCCCGGCGGCGAAACGAGTTTTGCGATCTCCCGGACCGGCACGCTGGTCTACGTGCCGGGCGGGATCGCTGGCGGCCAGGGAGCTCAGCGATCGCTGCTCTGGGTGAATCGCCAGGGCCGCGAGGAGCCGATCAAGGCGCCGACGCGCGCTTACACGTACCCACGTCTATCGCCCGATGGCACCCGCGTGGCGATCGAAATTCGCGATCAGGAGAACGACATCTGGATCTGGACCCTCGCTCGAGAGACCCTCACGCGGTTGACGTTCGACCCGGGCCTCGACAACTTTCCCGTCTGGACACCGAACAGTCAGCGCGTCGTGTTCGCGTCGCCGCGCAACGGTCCGCCGAACCTGTTCTGGCAGGCCGCCGATGGTACGGGTGCGGTCGAACGGTTGACCACGAGTCCCAATCAGCAGGAGCCGACGTCGATATCACCCGATGGACTGCGTCTGGCCCTTCGCGAAACCGGGCCGAAGACGGGGGCGGACATCAATCTGCTGACCTTCGAAGGCCAGCGGCGGGTAGAGCCGCTGATTCAGACGACGTTCGCCGAACGGAACGCCGAAATCTCGCCGGACGGGCGCTGGCTTGCCTATGAATCGAACGAATCGGGCCAGTATCAAATCTACGTGCGACCGTTTCCGAAAGTGGAGGGCGGACGGTGGCAGGTGTCGACCACTGGCGGCACCCGGCCTCTCTGGGCGCGGAACGGCCGCGAGCTGTTTTATCTCGACGAAAGCGGCGGCAAACTGATGGCCGTCCCCGTGCAAACCGCGGGCGCAACCTTCAGCCAGGGCAATCCGGGCAAGGTGTTCGATACGCGGTACTACGGGCCAGGCTCAGGCAACTCCGGTCGCACCTATGACGTGTCGTCAGACGGACAGCGGTTCCTAATGATCAAGGAAAACGCGGCTTTCGAACAGTCGTCGAACGCCACGCCGGCCAGCATGGTCGTCGTCCTGAACTGGTTCGAGGAGCTCAAACGGCTCGCGCCCGCAAAGTAGGCGGGTCACTTGTAACGTTCCCCACCGACTGCTTCATAGATGACCGGGAGGTCGCTATGAAGCTTGGGACTCTGGCAACAACCGCAGCCATCGTGCTCACGGCGGGATCGGTCTGCGCGCAGGAATCGCGTCCGCTTGCCTATGAGGTCGGCGTCGTTCAGGGAATCATCCTTCGACCGTATCTGTCGGTGGGGATTGTGGCGGCGCCGTGGTCGATTCGCCTGTCGGGCGCGGCCTTTCCAGACTGCTCCGGGCTGCAGCTCAACATCGGACGCGTGGTCCGCGACAGCGGGAACGCGAAGCACACGCTTGGAATCATGTTTGCGGACTTTCGCAACGCCTATTGCTACCCAAGGCCCGGCTCGCATCAGATCGACGGGCAGTACTTCGGCGTCGTCTATGACTTTCAGGTGAAAGGATTCTTCGTCGAGGTCGGGCCCGGGGTGGGAGCGAGAAATCCAGTGGGATCCGGGTTGGGCGCGTTCAGCCGCGTGTACGGTCAGCTCGGGTACGTCCACCGCTTCGGAAAGAAATATACCGACGACGATGATTGAGTATGATTCGCCCATGAAGTGGCGAATCACCTTGTCGGTCTCCGTTGTCGTGGCACTGTTGTGGACCGGCGGCCCCGCGCGGGGTCAGGCCGGCGCGAAAAAAGGACAATGGCCGACCTACGGCGGCGATCTCGGTCACACGCGGTACGCACCGCTCGATCAGATTAGCGCGGCGAACTTCAACACCCTCGAAGTCGCCTGGCGTTTTCGGACCGAGCGCCTCGGTCCGCGCCCTGAATTCAATTTCGAATCGACGCCGCTCATGGTCAATGGCACGGTCTATTCGACGGCCGGAACGAGGCGTGCCGTCGTGGCGCTCGATGCCGCGACCGGAGAATTGATCTGGGTGCACGGCGAGCGTGAAGGCGCGCGCGGCGGGGCGGCGCCGCGGCAGCTCTCAGGACGCGGCCTGGCGTATTGGACCGACGGCCGCGAGGAACGGATCCTGTACGTCACGCCCGGCTATCGCCTGATTGCGCTCGACGCAAAGACCGGGTATCCAGTGCCCGGCTTCGGGCGCGACGGCGTCGTCGATTTGAAGCAGGAGTTCGATCAGCAGCTCGATCTCGTGAATGCGCCCGTCGGGCTCCACGCGACGCCCATCGTGGCCAAGAACGTCGTGATCGTCGGCGCCGCGTTCGAGACGGGCGCGAACCCCAAGAGCCGAAGCAATGTCAAAGGGGCCGTTCGGGCGTACGACGTGCGCACCGGGAAGCAGTTGTGGCTGTTCCGAACGATTCCGCAGCTTGGCGAGTTCGGCAACGACACGTGGGAGAAGGACTCGTGGAGGTACACAGGCAATACCGGCGTGTGGGCGCAGATCTCAGTGGACGAAGAACTGGGCATCGCGTACCTGCCGGTGGAGCTGCCCACCCACGACTACTACGGCGGCGAGCGTCCGGGCAACACGCTGTTCAGCGAAAGTCTCGTCGCGGTCGATCTCCAGACCGGCCAGCGAAAGTGGCATTACCAGCTGGTTCATCACGGTATGTGGGACATGGACATCCCCTGCGCGCCAATCCTGGCCGACATCACCGTGAACGGACGCACGATCAAGGCGGTCGCGCAGCCGTCCAAGCAGGGGTTCCTGTATGTGTTCGATCGCGTCACCGGGCAGCCGGTCTGGCCGATCGAAGAGCGGCCGGTCGCGAAGGGTGATGTCCCCGGTGAATGGTATTCGCCGACGCAGCCGTTCCCGACCAGACCGCCGGCCTACGATCGTCAGGGTCTCTCGATCGACGACTTGATCGACTTCACGCCGGAGCTGCGCGCGGAAGCCGTGAAGCTCGTCGCCAAGTACCGGATCGGACCGCTCTTCACTCCGCCTGTGGTCAGCAGGGCCGACGGTCCAATCGCCACGCTCGCGATGGCGACCCAGGCGCCGGCCACCAACTGGCCGGGCGGGTCGTACGATCCCGAGACGCACCTGCTCTACGTCGGCTCGCAGAGCGCAGTCGCGGCGATGGGACTTGTTCCTCCGCCGCCCGGGATCGATGGGCGCTACCACCAGGGCACGGTCTTGACCGGCGCCCGGACCTCGGGCGGCTCCGGGTCGACCGCTGGCGCCGAAGGCGGGGGAGCCGTTCAGAGCCTCGATATTCAGGGTCTGCCGCTCGTCAAGCCGCCGTACGGGCGCATCAGCGCCATCGATCTCGACAAGGGCGAAATCCGCTGGCAGGTGGCGCACGGCGAGACGCCCGACAGAATCCGGAATCATCCAGCGCTGAAGGGGTTGAATATTCCTCGCACCGGACGCCCAGGCATCGTTGGGACGCTGGTGACCAAGACGCTGGTGATCGCCGGCGAGCCGGGGTTCGGTCCCACGCCGTCGGGCCAGCGCGGGTCGATGCTGCGCGCCTACGACAAAGCAACGGGCAAAGAAGTCGGCGCGGTCTACATGCCGGCGGCGCAGACCGGATCGCCCATGACCTACATGCTGAACGGCAAGCAGTATCTCGTGGTCGCGATCAGCGGCAGCGGTTACCCCGGCGAGCTGTTGGCCTTCAAAGTGCCTGATTAGACCTCGGCTTCCGCCGTGTCCTGTGCCGGCGCGATTCGCTCTTCGACAAACGTGTTCCAGTCGTGACAGTGCGGGCACTGCCAGAGCAATTCGGTGCTCCGATACCGACATCGCATGCAGACGTGCGGATCGAGGTAGAACACGGCGTGCCGCGTCAGCTCGCTGTACTGGTCGACCAGCGCCGGCTCGTGACGAAGCTGTCCGAGCGCGCGCCAGATCGCCTGATGGATGCCGAGCGCGTGCGGATTCTGGACCAGCGCGGCGAACAAGAGGTCGAGCGCTTCGCGGGCGCGCCCGCTGGCGATCAGGTGACGCGACAAGGCAAGGCGGGCGCGCCAGTCCTGCGGCGTGTCGTCAATCAGTTTGCGGCACAGCCGCGTGAACCGGTCGGGCGATCCGGTTCTGATCGCGAGCGCTTCGAGCCGATCGAAGGCGAGGTAGGCGCGGTCCGGCGCGACCTCTATCAGCCGTTCCCAGATGACGGCCGCTCCCCGCTCATCGCCTTGCAGCACGCGAACGTCGCCGAGATTCAGGTAGGCCGGCACGGCGCGCGCGTCGAGGTCGATGGCGCCTTCGAATCGGACGATGGCCTCCGCGTAGTCCTTGCGGCGCATCGCCTCCAGACCGATCTCGTTCTCGAGAAACGCCAGAATGGAGTCGTTCTTGGGCCGCGCGTCGACATCCGCCAGCTTGGATAAGCGCCGTCGCGTGTCGTACGCCTCCGACCACTGATGCTGCTCTTCGTGCAGCTTCTGAAGATTGACGAGGGCGTATTCGTTCTTCGGATCGAGGCGCAGCACCTCGTCGAATGCTTCGTGCGCGCGCTCGACGAAGCCGCCGCGCTTGTAGTCGAGCCCGAGACACAGCAGCACGTACGCGTGCTCGAGCTTGCTCAGCTTCGGGCGCTGCAGCAGGCCCTGGTGGATCGTAATGGCTTTGCCCACCTGGCCTTTCTCGCGATACAGGTTGCCGAGGATCATGTGGACTTCGAGCGCGTCCGCATTCAGGCTCGCGGCCCTGGTCAGTTCGTCGATCGCGAGATCGATCTGATTGGCGACCAGAAAGTTGAGGCCGAGCAGGTAGTGCGGCGACTCGCGCGCGCGGCGCCGGTCGAACCATTTGCCGTCGCGCAGCTTGTATCGCTCCCAGGCCTTGCCGACGGCCAGGCCGACCAGCAGCGCCACGAGGCTGGCCAGGAGAGCGACGTCGGTCATGACAGGTTGGCTCGCCCCTTCGTGGCCGCGTCCGATCCCGCGGCACGCGCGGTCGCGGATTCCTCGCCCACGTACGAGGCGACCAGCGAGGTCCACCGCCCCTGCGCCTTCAGAATGAGCTCCACGAACTCGCGCGCCGCCCCGTTGCCGCCGCCGGCACGGCTCACGTAATCAACGCGCGACCGGACCTCTTCCGCCCCATCGGCCGGACAGCCCGACAGCCCGACGCGCCCCACAATCGGCAAGTCGAGGACATCGTCCCCCATGTACGCCGCATCGGCGTCGGCGAACCCGAGTTGTTGAAGCACGTCGTCGTACGCGCGGAGCTTGCTGGGGACGCCCTGCTGAACGATCGTGATGCCGAGTTGCGCGGCGCGCTGCGCGGTGGCGGCCGACGTCCGAGCCGAGATGACGCCGACCTTCAGGCCGGCGCGCTGGGCCCAGACGAGGCCCGTCCCGTCCTTGATGTCGAACTGCTTGCTTTCGGTGCCGTCCGGGTGCAGAAGGATCTTGCCGTCGGTGAGGACCCCGTCGACGTCGAACAGCACCAGTCGTATTCGCGCCGCTTTCGCCTGAACCGACATCGCCTCAGATCATCTCCGTAGGCCACAGGTCGTGCAGGTGGACAACGCCGGCGACCCGCGTGTCCCCGCCGTCGACGACGACAATCGAGGTGATCTTCCGCTGTTCCATGATGTTCAACGCTTCGACGGCGAGGGTCGTCGGAGCAATTGTGACCGGGTCGCGCGTCATCACCTGGCCGGCCGTCAGCTCCATGATGCCGGTGGAGCTGTCCATGTGCCGCCGCAAATCGCCGTCGGTGATGATCCCAAGCAGCGTGCCGTCGCCGTCGACCACGCACGTCATGCCGAGCGCCTTGCTCGACATCTCGTAGATCACGTCGCGCATGTGGGTGTCGGTCCGTACGATCGGACACTGTTTGCCCGCATGCATCAGCGTCTCGACGCGCAGGAACTGTTTGCCGAGCCTGCCGCCCGGGTGCAGGTTGGCGAAGTCTTCGACGCGGAATCCTTTTTCGACCAGGAGCGTCATCGCCAGCGCATCGCCCAGCGCAAGGGCGGCCGTGGTGCTGGCCGTCGGCACGAGATTGAGCGGGCAGGCCTCCTCAATCACGCTGCAGTCGAGGGCGACGTCGGCGGCCTGGGCGAGCAACGACCCCGGCACGCCGGAGATGACGATCAGTTTGACGCCGAGGCGCCGAATCGGTTCGAGAAGCCGCAGGATCTCTTCGGTTTCACCACTGTACGACAACGCGACGACCACATCGTCGCTCCGCATGACGCCGAGGTCGCCGTGAATCGCTTCGGCCGGATGCAGAAAGAACGCGGGCGTGCCGGTGCTGGCCAGCGTCGCGGCGATCTTGTGGCAGATGATCCCGGACTTGCCCATACCGGTGAGAATCACGCGGCCGCGACAGCATTTGAGCAGCTCGACCGCCCGCTCGAATCTGGCGTCGAGGCGCGACACGAGGGCGAGAATCGCCGCCGCCTCGGTTTCGAGCACCTTGCGGGCCAGCCCGAGATCAGCCATGGCTTTGGGATCGTCCTGAGCGTTGTGGCTCAACAGACCGTCCACTGTTCTTCACGATCGCGTCGATGGCCATCAGACGCCGGAGCAGTGGTTCGAGGAGATCGAGCCGCAGGGCGTTTTGCGCGTCGCTCCTGGCCGCGGAGGGATTCGGGTGGACTTCGAGAAAGACGCCGTCGACGCCCGCCGCGACGCCCGCCTGCGCGAGCGGCTCGATGTACTGGGCCAGGCCCGCGGTGGACGCGTCGCCGGCGCCGGGGAGCTGCAAACTGTGCGTCACGTCGAACACGACCGGCAGTCCCGTTTCACGCATGATCGGAAAGGCGCGCATGTCCACGATGAGATTGTGATAGCCGAAGCTCGTGCCGCGCTCCGTCACGATGACGCGCGGATTCCCCGCGTCAACGACCTTGGCAACGGCGTGCCTGACGTCCTGCGGCGCGAGAAACTGCCCTTTCTTGATGTTGACCACGCGCCCCGTTTTCGCCGCGGCGACCAGCAGATCGGTCTGGCGACAGAGAAACGCGGGAATCTGCAGCACGTCAGCCACATCAGCCGCCGCCGCCGCATGCGACGGCTCGTGAATGTCTGTGAGGACCGGCACATGCAGCCGCGCTTTGATCGAGGCCAGGATTCGCAGGCCTTCGGTACGCCCGGGCCCGCGGAAGGACTTGCCAGAGGTGCGGTTCGCCTTGTCGTACGACGCCTTGAAGATGAACGGGACGTGCAGCCGTGCCGTCAGATCGGCGAGCTCGGCGGCGAGGTCGGTCGCGTGGCGCTCGCTTTCGATGACGCAGGGACCCCCGATGAACACGAAGGGGGATCCGCCGCCGATGGGGATCTCGCCAATTTGAAACGGGGTCACGAGGGTCATTATACGAGGGGCAGGTAGGTCGGGTAGGGCGGGTGGGTCCGGTAGGTCGGGTGGGTCCGGTAGGTCGGGCAGGTCAGGTGGGTCGGGTAGGGCGGTGAAGAGGGTGGGTCCGTTTTCTGGATGCGACGCGCATTCTGGCCGCAAACTTACGCTGCTGCCACCGCCCCCAGCTTTGCGAAGGTACTCGGGATCCACGATGTAGATTCCACAGCCATCACAAAGAATCTCGACTTCGGGCCAACACGATCCGACTACTCGCGGAGCAGTGCTTCAATGTCCCGGCTGCCCCGTACCACTCGCTGAATCAGGACGTCGTTGCCTTCAACTCGGTACAGAACGACGTAGTCGCCCACAGGGAACACGCGCATGCCGGGCCAAAGATCGTCTCGCCGGCGACCGGCTCGTGGATGCGTTCCAAGGAGAAAAAACCTGGTGGCTAGGGAATCCACCAGACGATCTGCGACCTCGATACTGCTGTTACTCGCGACGTGGTACCAGAGTTTGTCGAGATCGGCTTCTGCCTCGGGTGCGAGGCGATGCGCCATCAGCGGGATTTAGCGCGCTCAGCGGCCAAACGACGGCGACCTCGTTGCTTTATCTCCTCGGCGAGCGCCTTCATGGATTCTTCGGTGATTTCTCGCCCTTCACCCCTTGCCAAAGAGGCTTCGGCCTCGTCGACCATGGCAAGGATTTCGAGCCGTCTGCGCTCGCGTTCCTCCCAGAGCCGGAGCGCTTCCTGGACCGCCTCTTCCTCGCGGCTGAAGCGGCCGCTCTCGATCGCTCGCTGAGCGAATGCACGCTGATCAGGGGTCAGCTCGACGTTCATGAAGCCACAGTAGAGGGTGCGACTGAGCGTGTCAAGGCACCCGGTGCTTTGCGGCAAAGTCTTGAGCCTGATGGGCACGCAGCTCGCCGACTTGCAGTGGTTCTTCGAGACGCGGGACCTCGTCGAACCTCACGATGCGGATGTCGATGCGCCGATTTACCCGCCTGACGAACGGCTTCTCGAAAAAGCTGACAACTTCGCCCGCGTGCATCAGATGCTCCGCGTCACGCCCGCGATGGAAGTGCCGCAGGACTACGTAGAAGCGTACAAGTGGATGAATCTCGCTGCTGCACGTACGTCAGGTGCCGACCAAAAGCGATTCGCTGACGGACGGGACGCCGTTGCCAAGAAGATGACTCCCGACCAACTCTCCGAAGCACAAAAGCAAGCGCGAGAGTGGATGGAAGCGTTTGAGCGGCGGAAGCAGTAATGAAAATGAATGCTCGCGCTAGAAAATCGTGGGAGTGAGAAGCTGGTAGGATCCCCGCAGCGGGATGGCTGGCCATTCTAGCCGCCGAAATCTAGCCGCCGCTATTTTGGCGGAATCGTATGGACCTCCAAACGATTGCCGGGATTACCGAGCTTTCACTTCATCGAAATATCGGCTGGCTCTTGCCGACACTCGACGTTCCAGACCTCCGTCTTGTTCGATGCGTTCAAAAAAGCGTTCAGTCGCTGAGCGAAAAGCCGCGACGAAGGTCTCGACGCTGATCGTCACTGGGAGCTCCCGGCTGACCTCGTGGATCGGAATCAAGAGCTGGTTGCCTGGTCCGACGTGGTACCAAATGTGACGAGCCCGGTCATGTCGCGCGCTTTGAGAATCCATGATCTGCGCATGCACTAGTCCACAACGCGCAGCCCACAGGTCGGCCTCGTCGCATGCCAGGCCGGCGTCCGGCAGAAGGTACTCCTTCACCCAGGCCTGGAAGTCGGCGCCCCTCACGTCCTCGTGACCATCCGGCATTGTTAGCCAAGCCATGCCATCGATGCCCGAATAGACAAGAATCAGCGCCGGAATGGGAAGCCGAGGATTCTGAGCGAGACACCACTCAACGGTTGTGCACAGGTCGCGAACTTGCTTCTTAAGCTTCGGATGAACGTGGGAGTCCGAATGGTCCATCTCGGCGCCCATGATTCCAATCCGTGACTCAGGCGGCAGTCCTAATCAACAGCACCGCACGATGAGGTCGCTCTACCGACCCGACCTACCTGACCCACCCGACCCACCTGACCTTATGCGACGGACTCTGTCTCGGCGCGCTGTGGGGTGCGCGCCAGCTTGTGGCGATACGCGGCCTCCACGAAGCTGGCAAACAGCGGATGCGGGTGCAGCGGCTTCGACCTGAATTCGGGATGGAACTGCACTGCCAGATACCAGGGATGGCCCGGGAGCTCGGCGATCTCGACGAACTTGCCGTCCGGCGAGCGGCCCGAAATGCGCAGGCCGTGTTCGGTCAGCGCGCGCTCGTAGAGGCAGTTGAACTCGTAGCGGTGGCGGTGCCGTTCGTGAATCACATTCGCGCCGTACACGCGCTGGGCAAGTGAGCCGGCGGCGAGCTCGCACGCATAGCTTCCCAGCCGCATCGTGCCGCCCAGATCGTCGACTCCCAGCAGATCGCGCAGCTTGTAAATAACCTTGGTCGGCGTCTCCGGGTTGCACTCGGTCGAATCGGCGTCGGAGAGCCCCGCCACGTTGCGGGCGTACTCGACGGTCGCCCACTGGAAGCCGTAACAAATCCCGAAGTAGGGAATCTTTCGCTCGCGGGCAATCTCGGCGGCCGTCATCATGCCGCGGGTGCCGCGGGTGCCGAAGCCTCCAGGCACGAGAATGCCGTCGGCTCCATCGAGCAACGCGGCGCCATTGGGCTCCTCGAGCGCCTCGGCCTCGATCCATTTGATGTTCACCTTGACGCGGTTTTGAAACCCGCCGTGATAGAGGGCTTCGTTCAGGCTCTTGTAGGAATCTTCGTACCCCACATACTTGCCGACGACGTGAATGGTGATCTCGTCTTCGGGATTCTTGATCCGCTTGACCAGCTCTTCCCACGCGGCCATGCGGCGCTCGGTCTGCGGCAGATGCAGATACTTCAGCACGATGCGGTCGAGGCCTTCGGTGGCGAGCACGAGCGGCACTTCGTAAATCGTCGACACGTCTTTCGCGGTAATGACGGCTTCCACGTCGACGTCACAAAACAACGCAATCTTCTGCTTGAGGTCCGGATCGAGGAACCGATCGGTCCGGCAAAGCAGGATGTCCGGTTGAATCCCGATCGACCGCAGGTCGCGCACGCTGTGCTGCGTGGGCTTCGTCTTGAGCTCGCCGGCCGTGCCGATGAAGGGCACGAGCGTCAGGTGGACGTACAGCGAGTTGTCGCGGCCGACATCCTGCCGGAACTGACGAATGGCCTCGAGGAACGGCAGGCTTTCGATGTCGCCGACCGTGCCGCCGATCTCCACGAGGACGATGTCGTTGTCCGCCGCTGCGCCTCGGATGGCGTCCTTGATTTCGTTGGTGATGTGCGGAATGACCTGCACGGTGCGGCCGAGATAGTCGCCGCGCCGCTCCTTCTGGATCACGCTCTGGTAAATCTTGCCGGTCGTCCAGTTCGAGTGGCGGCCCGTAATCGTGTTGGTGAACCGCTCGTAGTGTCCGAGGTCGAGGTCGGTCTCGGCCCCATCGTCGGTCACGTAGACCTCGCCGTGCTGGTACGGACTCATCGTGCCGGGGTCGACGTTGATGTACGGGTCGAATTTCTGCAGCGTGACCTTGTAGCCGTGCCCTTCGAGCAGTGCGCCGATGGAGGCCGCCGCCAGTCCCTTGCCGAGCGACGACACGACGCCGCCGGTCACGAAGATGTATTTGGTCTTTCGTTCGTCCTTGTCGGTCATGGTCTGTCCATCAGGCTCAGGTCCGGCTGAAGCCGGACGCCACGTACTCAGGATGTCGGCGCCGCCAGCAGGCGGCGGACGTGTTCAAGGTCTTCCGGTGTGTCGACGCCGAATGAGTCGTAGGCGGTCTCGATCGCCTTGATGCGGATGCCGTGCTCGAGCGCGCGCAGTTGCTCGAGCGCTTCCGCGCGTTCGAGCGGGGTGGGTTCGAGCGAGGCCAGCACCAGCAGCGCGCTGCGGCGGTACGCGTAGAGGCCGATATGTCGATAGAGCGGCGGCCAGCCGCCGCGGGGATCGCGCACGTACGGAATCGGCGCGCGGGAGAAATACAGCGCGAACCCGGCGCGATCGATGGCCACTTTCACGATGTTGGGGTTCTTGAGATCCGACGCCTCGCTGATCCGGCGGTACAGCGTGGTGATGTGAATGCCGGCATCGGCCGCAAAGGGGGCCACGGCTTCGTCGATCGCGCCGGGATCGATGAGCGGTTCGTCGCCCTGCACGTTGACGATGACGTCGCAGTCGAGCGACGCGGCGACCTCAGCCAGCCTGTCGGTGCCGCTCAGATGGTCCCCGCGCGTGAGACGTACCTCTCCGCCGAACCGGCTCACGGCCGTCGCGATGCGCAAATCGTCGGTCGCGACGATGACGCGCGATACGGCCAGCGCCTTCTCAGCCCGGCGGTATACGTGTTCGATCATCGGACGGCCGTCGATGTCGGCGAGCGCTTTTCCGGGGAACCGTGAAGAGGCGAATCGGGCGGGGATGACGGCGACGGTCTGCAGAGGAACGGTATCGACCGCAGTGCCAGTCGATGCAGGGTGCACGACGAATAATAGCATAGTCGCAAAGTGAGCGTGCTACGATCGCCTGAGACGCGCATGGATGTGAAGCGGACGGCGATGTTCGTCGTAGTTGGTGCCGCGCTCGTCGCGTGGCTCGCGGCCGCCGCAACCTCCGGCAATCGCGATCGCCGCGAACCGCTCGTGCTGAAGGCGCCGCCGATCGACAGCCGCGGCGCCGCGCTAGAGAGCGAAGTCGCCCGACTCCACGAGCGGCTTCGACCGGTCGAGACGCCGCGGCAGCCCGGCCGCGATTTGTTTGCGTTCGCCTCGCCCAAGCCCCGGCCGGCGGCGCCGGTGCACACACCGAAGCCCGCGTTGAGTGAAGCGCCGGCCGCTCGTCCCACGCCTCCCCCCTTGAAGCTCTCCGGTATTGCGGAGGACACGACGCCGAATGGTCCGGTCCGCACGGCCATCGTCTCCGGATTCGGTCAGTTGTTCTTCGCGAAAGAAGGCGAGAACATTACTGATCGCTACCGCGTCGTGAGAATCTCACCCGACGTCGTCGAGCTTGCCGATCTCGTGGAAGGCACCACGCTTCGACTCGCGCTCAAGTAGCGGGTCCCTCGAAGACCCGGCCTGCATCGCGCATGTCCATCGCGGTCATCATTAATCCGGTTGCAGGCGGCGCGCGGTCAGCCACCGCCAGGGCGCGCGCGGATTTGGCGGCCGCGACCGTGAAAAAACATGGCGAGACCGCGGACGTGTGGCTCACCGAGCGGGTCGGCCACGCGCGCGAGCTGACCGAGGCGGCCATCGCGCGCGGCGCACGCCTCGTCATGGCCTGGGGCGGCGACGGCACGATTAACGAGGTCGCCTCGGCGCTGGCGTTTGGCGACATCCCGCTTGGCATCATCCGCGCCGGGTCTGGAAACGGCCTTGCAACTGAGTTGGGCGTCGCGGTGAATCCGGAACACGCCATCGCCAGCGCCATGCGCGGCAAGGTGTCGGTCATGGACGTCGGCGAGATCGGTGGCCGCCTGTTCGTCAATATCGCGGGGGTCGGATTCGACGCGCATGTCGCCGCGCAGTTCAATGTGCCTGGCAACCGGCGCGGGTTCGCCGGTTACCTGCGCGTGGGGTCGCGGGCGTTCATCAGTTATGTGCCGTCGTGGTACACGATTTCAACAGGAGATGTTCGGGTGCACGTGCGCGCCGTGCTCGTGGTGGTGGCCAACTCGGTGCAGTACGGAAACGGCGCGCAGATTGCTCCGGGAGCGCGGGTTGACGACGGCGAGCTCGATCTGGTGATCGTCGAAGAGAGCTCACGCTTCGCGACGCTGTGCCAGGCGCCGCGTCTGTTCACCGGATCGCTCGCCCGCATGCCCGGCTGTTCGATTCGGCGCATTCGCGAGGCGACGATCGAGTGTGCGGAACCGATGGCGTTTCACGTGGACGGCGAACCCATCGAGGGAGGCACGCGCCTGACCGCCCGCGTCCATCCAGCAGCGCTCAAAATCTGCATTGCGTAGAGGCTGGGAACTGGAGGCTTGGGGCTGGAACATCCCAGCCGCAGCCCGAACCCCAGCCCCTAGCCTCTAGGCCCCGCTCAGGTCAGTCTGATGATGCACGCCTCGCGAATCGCGGGCACGCGCCGAATTTCCACCGCCGCCCTGTCGAGCGCGTGCGTGGCGTTCGGATCCTCATCGACGTTGACGACCCCGATGGCGCCCGTCTCGCCGCGGCCCAGCGCGAAACTGGCGATGTTGACGCCGTGGCGGCCGAGAATCGTGCCGACCTCGCCGATCACCCCTGGCTGGTCGTCATTCGAGAGCATCAGCATCGTGCTGTCGAGCGGCGCCTCGACCCTGACCCCCCGTACCGACACCAGCCGCAGGCTTGCCGGCTCGAAGACGGTCCCTTCCACCCATCGTTCTCCCGCGCTCGTCCGCAGCTTCACCGACAACAGGCTGATGAAGTCGCGCTGTCGCGAGCTGCGAGACACGACGACGTCGATGGCGCGTTCGCGGGCGGCGGCCCGCGCGTTCACAAACGAGACACCGGTCGAAAGAATCGGCCGCAGCACACCCGCGGTGGCGCTCGCGGCGAGCACGTCGACGCCGCGGCTGTCGGCGATCGCGCCGTAGTACCGCACCCCAATCGACTCGACCCGTGCCGGTCCCAGTTGGGCGGCGATGGCGCCGAGGGACTCGGCCAGCCGAATCCATGGCTGCAGCCGGCGCATGTCGTCGGCGGGCATCGACGGGAAGTTGACCGCATTTCTCACGGTGCCGTCTCGCAAAAAATCGCGCACGGCCGCTGCGGTTTCCAGGCCGACCAGCTCCTGGGCTTCTTCAGTGGATGCCGCGATGTGGGGCGTGCAGATGACCTGTGGAAGTTTGGCAAGTGACCAATCGGCGGGTGGCTCTTTTTCGAACACATCCAACCCGGCGCCCGCGACGATGCCGGCCTCGATCGCGCGTCGCAGCGCCTGTTCATCGATGAGCTCGCCGCGGGCTGTATTAATGATGCGAATTCCCGGTTTGCAGCGGGCAAATTGCCCGTCGTTGAAGAGCTGCCTGGTCTCGGCGGTGGATGGCACATGAAGGGTCACATAATCGGCCATGACGCACAGCTCGTCCAGCGACACCAGGCGGGCGCCGAGGCCGTCGGCGATTTCCGTCGCGATGAAAGGATCGTGCGCCACAATCCGCATCCCGAAGGCGCGCGCGCGATGCGCCACTTCCTGGCCAATGCGTCCCAGCCCGACGACACCGAGCGTCTTTCCGCGCAGCTCGTTGCCGAGAAACCGGCGTTTTTCCCACCGTTCTTCCTTCATCGCGCGATCGGCAGAGGGAATGGACCGCGCCAGGGCCAACATCAGCGCGCAGGCGTGTTCGGCGACGCTGATGCTGTTGGCGCCCGGCGCGTTAACCACCAGAATTCCCTGCGCGCTGGCGGCGGCGACGTCGACGTTGTCGACTCCAGTGCCGGCGCGGGCCACGACGCGCAGGTGCGGCGCCGCTGCGAGCAACGCGGAGTCCACCTTCGTCGCGCTGCGAACAAGGATCGCGTCGGCGTCGGCGACGGCGGCGGCAAGCTCAGCGGACGAGCGTCCGACACGGGCATCGATCGTCCATTCACTCTCGGCTCGAAGCAGCTCGAGAGCAGAAGCGGGAAGGTCGTCGGCGACGACGATTTTCATCGGGGATGAGTATAATCCGAGCGTTCTGAACCGACACGCATGCGCCAGCGCTCTCGTCCGCCCTACTGTGGTGCAAACCGCTAAAACATTCCGGATGCCCCGTCACAATGCCGTTAGAGAGCGGTCTTTTCCACAGACTTTTCCACAGAACCTGTGTGAATCGTCGGACGCATTCGGGGGAGCTGACCTAAACGAGAACGATTACGAACCGCTCTCTGCGGTTGAGGATCACAGGAGCTGATGAATATGAATCGAAAAGTCACGGTCGTTGGTGGAGCAGGAAACGTTGGTGCCACGGTGGCCCGCGGCGTCGCGGAGAAACAACTGGCCGACGTCGTCGTCATCGACATCGCCGAGCAGAAGGCCGCGGGCATCGCGCTCGACATGCTTCAGGCGTGTCCGGTGTGGGGCTCGGACTCGCGCGTGATGGGGACCGGCGACTACGCCGAGAGCGCGAATTCCGATATCGTCGTCATCACATCGGGGATGCCGAGGAAACCCGGTATGAGTCGCGACGACCTGCTGAACGTGAATTACAAGATCATGCAGCAGGTGACGGAACAGGTCGTCAAGTACTCGCCCAACTGCATCATCATCCCGGTGGCGAACCCGCTTGACGCCATGGCGCAGGCCATTTACCGGCTGAGCAAGTTCCCGCGCGAGCGGATCATCGGCATGGCCGGCGTCCTCGATTCCGCGCGTATGCGGGCCTTCATTGCCAAAGAGCTGAACGTGTCGGTGGAGAACGTTCACGCGTTTGTGCTCGGCGGACACGGCGACACGATGGTCCCGCTGCCGCGTTACTCAACGGTCGCGGGCATCCCGATTACGGATCTGATGGACAAGGCGACCATCGACCGCATCGTCGCGAGAACCGCCGGGGGCGGAGCGGAGATTACCCAGTTGGTCGGCACGAGCGCGTGGTACGCGCCCGGCGCGTCGGCGGTGGAGATGGTCGAGGCCATTCTGCTCGACAAGAAGAAGATCCTGCCGTGTTCGGTGTTTTTGCAGGGCGAGTACGGGGTGCGCGACCTGTTTGTCGGCGTGCCGTGCAAGCTCGGCGCGCGCGGGCTGGAGAAAATCATCGAGGTCACGCTGACGCCGGAGGAGGATGCTGCCTTCAAGAAATCGGCGGCGGCCGTGAAGGAACTCGTCGATGTGATCAAGGTCTGAGGGTATCCTGTCGGCCGTGGTGATCACGTTTGTTCGATCGGGTGGGTTTGCGGCCGTTCCGGCGCTTCGGGTCAGCGGCACGGTCACGATTGAGCCCGCCGGGGCGTTTGTCGCGGCGGAGCCCTCGTACCGCCGCGCGCTAGACGCCGACGAGAGCCGTCAACTGACTGACGCAGCGCATGCAATTGCCGCGGACACGAGTGTTCAGCCGAAGGAAGCGGAACAGGTGCGTGATGCGTACCAGTTCGCGTTCACGATCGAACAAGACGGCAGGCGGATGGATGTGCGCGCAGGCAGCGGCTCCTCGTCGATCTCGCCTGCGCTTCAACGTCTGGTCGATTGGGCGGGTCGGGAGGCCACCTCCGTCGTTCGCGCGAACATCGCGCGGTCCCGCTAAAACGACTGGCGCAACCGGGGAAGCATGCCGTGGACTTCGCCGCCGAAAGCCCAGTAGGCGCGCAGCTTCACCTGATTGCCCAGCGATGCCGTGAGGCCCACGCCGTAGTCGGTCTTCCGTCCATCCCACCGCAGCCCTGAAAAATCCGACGCGACCGCGCCGGCGTCAACGAACACGACGACGCCAATCGGCGATCGTACGAGGATCGTCAGATCGCCCTGCAGCAGGAGCACCGTGGGACCGCGGAAGCGGAAGTCGTCGTACCCGCGCAGCGTGTCGCGGCCCTCCGCGTCGGTGCCGCCCAGCGTGTCCTGGTAATAGAACGGCACGACGTTGCCGGCCGGCGCCCACGCATGGCTCGTGCGGCCGAGCAACTGGAGGTCGATCGGATTGAAATGCGCGGGGATGACGTCGGAGGCTGTAGACGAGCGCCGCGTCCATCGCTGGGTGTGACTCGCTTCGATCGAGATTCGATGAAACGTCGACATGACGTCGGACTCGAGAGCCTGCATGTGCTCGGCCCGCATTTCCAGGGCCGTGACCGTCGCCGGTGCGTTCTCCGGGTCCGGATATTGGACACGAACGCGGCCCATGAGCCGCGCGAACATTGGTTGCTTCGTCAATCCCGGCGCCTCGACATCGGTGAAGCGTTGGCCGATTGAAGGCGCACTGCTCGCGCCTGTCTGGACCACCGGATCGCGCCATTCCGCCAAACCGCCGATCGTCAGCCACCAGGGGGCGCGCTGATCGGCGGAGACGCCCGCAATCGTCTCGCGGAAGCCGTACACAGTGCGATCACTGACAGACGCGGACCGGCCGAGCCCGAAGAAGTTCTGCGACTGCAGCTTCCGGACGAGGCCGTACGCTTCGAAGTCGCGCGTTTCACCCACATGCTGCCACGACAGCCGGGCCGCCCACGATTTGTCGAACGAAATGAGTCCCGTCGCGCGAAAATAACGCTGGGCCGTGCCGCGATCCGCGAGCAGCAGATAGCGTGCGCCCAGGGCCGTCGACGTGCCGGGCGCGATGCTTTCGACCGTCGGATGAATCTCGCGGGGTGTTTCGCTGACGATTCGGATCGCGCAATCGAGGCCACCATCGAAGGTTGCGGCATTGCCACACGCCGTTCGCGCGTCCGACCAGACCAACGGGTTGCCGCTCTGAGCGGCCGCTTGGACACTGACGCCGACACAGGCGGCGACGATGACGGTGACGAAGGTCGCGCGCCTCATCACATGCGTTTCCGAAGCTCGCCGAACACCTGCTCCAGGTACTGGGCCGCATCCTGTTCTGTGCGAATCATCGCGGGCGTCTTCCCGCTGCGCGCGCCGGGCGGCAATTCCCGTTCGAGCTCGTATGCGTGCTGCACCAGGTCCGCCTGCCACTCCGACATGTCGGTCGCGCGCGGATCGGGTTGCGTATCGCCGCCGAGCGTCGCCAGCAATGGCTGCGGCAGGTGCACGACATCGCGCGGGGCGTCGAGGAGGAGACAGCAGTCGAGCGTCGCGGCGGCCCTGTCGCGCTCGGTCAGCGCGTTCGTATCGTAATCTGCCGTGAACAATCGGCGGGCGGTCGCGGCCAGCGACGTGTGGTCGAACGTTGTCGCCTCGAGATGTCCTTCGGGCACCCACGGCGACATGACGATCGCCGGCACCCGTACCCCGAGCCTCGTGAAATCGAAGGCCTGCGGGTTTGACACCAGGCCGTCCGGGGTCTTGGCATTGTCAGGAGGACGCACGTGGTCGTACAGGCCCCCGTGCTCGTCGTAGACGATGACGAAGAGACACCGGCGCCAGAGCCCCGGATCGGCGGTCAACGCCGTGTAGATTCTGGAGATCAGCCGTTCTCCCTGGTGGACGTTGTGATCGGGATGCTGATCGTTGGCTTGCAGTGGCCCCGCGGGTGTGACCTGGGAGTTGTACCGCGGCTCGATGAACGAGTAGCGGGGCAGCCGATCGTGCGCGCAGTCGTCGAGGAAGTCCTGAAAGGTGCCGAAGAAGGTGGCCTGCCGCTGCAGCAGATAGTCGAACGTCATCGCGACCGTTGCATCGTGATAGTAGATGCGCGAGGTGACGGCGCGTTCGTCGAGCAGTTGATAGATCGTTCGGAAGTGGCGGAAATACTCCGGCGCCATGTCCAGCCGGCCGAGCGACGTCGCGCCGTGCGCGAAGGCGCGGTTCGGAAGCGTCGGTCCCGGCACCGACGAGAACCAGCGCTGGCACACGCCGTACGAGCGGGCGAGCGTCGTGATGATGGGGAGCTTCCCTGGCGCGAAGCACTTCATGACGTCCGCCGCGCCGCCTGCGGTCTTCTTCGCATAGTTGGCGACAAACCCGTCCATCGCCGCGGCTGCGCCGCCGCCAAAGATCTGCTCCTGGACGTCTTCGAAAGTGTGGCCGGGATCGGCCGTCAGATCGCCGCTGTACGAAGCGTCTGGCGAGACGACGATCGGTGGGCCGGCGGGTGACGGATTACTCTCCGTTCCCTCCAGCCCATCGATCGCGTAACCAGGGGTCTTCAAGAACCCGAGAAGATGATCGAACGATCGGTTCTCGAGCATCAGCACGACGAGGTGCTGAATCGTTCCTGGTGGCGGTGGCACGCGTCGCTTCTATATCAACCGATCGTCAGATGAGTACCGGCTCTGCAATCTCGACACCGACCGTATTCCAGGCGCTGCGGACTGCCTTCTGCTCGAGACTGCCCGGGCCGAAGCGCATCGACGCGGCCGTGAGCGTCGCGCTGGCGGCGGCCTGGAAGTCCGAGTCGTGTTTCAGGAGCTTCGTCAGCGCGTCGTACCAGATCAGACCCGCCTTCTCCCATGCGAAGCCGCCGATGGCATCCGCGACGAGGAAGAACGCGCGGTTGGGGATGCCCGAGTTGATGTGCACGCCGCCATTGTCATCCGGCGTCGGGTCGTAGTGCTTCATGTCGGCGGGCTGCGGGTCCTGTCCGAGCTGCGGATCGTCGAACGCCGTTCCGGGCTCCTTCATCGAACGGAGCGCTTTGCCCTTGATGCCGGGCGCCAGAAGGCCCGCGCCGATGAGCCAATCGGCCTGCTTGGCCGTCTGCCTCAGCTTCCACTGCTTCACGAGGCTGCCGAACACGTCCGACATCGATTCGTTGAGCGCTCCGGGCTGATCCTGGTAGTCGAGATCGGCCGTGTGGCTCGTGACGCCGTGCGTGAGCTCGTGGCCGATGACGTCGAGGCAGCCGGTGAAATTGGTGAAGATGACCCCGTCGCCGTCGCCGTAGACCATCTGCTGGCCGTTCCAGAAAGCGTTGTCGAAGTCACGATCGAAATGCACCGTGGAATCAAGACGCATGCCGTGGTCGTCGATCGAGTTGCGTTTGAGAATCTGGCGATAGAAGTCGTAGGTGTCGCCTGAACCGGCGAAGGCCTGTTCGACCGCGAGGTCCTGCGAGGCGGGTCCGTCTTCGCCGCGTACGAGCTCGCCTGGCAGCGTCGTGCTGTTGTGCGTGTCGTAGACGGTGCGCCGCTTGGTGCCCGTCGACAGCGTCCCCAGCATCATCGCGCCGGTGGCGGTGCGGCGGCCGCGGGCCTGTTCGGTCACCGCGATCGTGCGCCTGGCGCGTGCCCGCTGTGGCTCGTCACCTGTTCGCGAGATGTGATCCAAGATGTTTGGCGGCACGATGTAGCAGCATCGGAACGGATGTCGCGTGGCCATGAGCTTCTCCTTGTGGTTTCGCGGTTGCGCCGACAAAGCGGGATCGACGGAGGCCCGACACTACGTGCCATTGCGACAAAGTTCAAGAGTGATCGCCGCATCTTTCACAAAGATTCGCGACGAGGACAACGGCGGCGTGGCCAGGAAACTGTCCACTGCGGCCAATGCGCTGGCTTACTGAAGGTGAGGACCGGCCGTACGCCAAAAGCGACTAGTGGCCTGTCCTCGCTGATTGAGGACCACCCCTTGTGGTGTGGCGCAGCGTTTTAGCGCTGCGAAACGGCGTCACGCAGGGCTGAAGCCCTGCGCCACATCGGTACTGATTCAGTGTGGACGCGCCACTGGGATGCAGTCTGATGCAGTTCACAATGCGTTCTTTGATCGGGGATTCGAACCATGAAGATCCGGTACTACGAAGAGACCGACACTCTTTACATCGAGTTCCGCGATGTCCCGGTCGTTGAGACGCGCGATCTGGACGAGAACACGCTGCTTGACCTGGACGCCAGAGGGGACATCAGCGCGATTACGGTTGAGCACGCGTCTGAGCGGGCGGGCATTCCGCAATTCTCATACGAGCAAGTCACGTCACTCACCAAACAGGCATCGGCACCAGGGCCGTCGTGATCATCGATACGTCGCGTTCCTGAGTCGCAATGGAACCCTGGTACAAGATCGCCAGGCCAAGATCCGAAGTGCGCGACGGGCGCTCGTTCGATCCGAACGAGTTCGCCATCGCCCTCGAGCAGTTGCTGAAGCGCCACGAGCAATGAGCAGACCGCCCGATGACAGACGGGACGCCTGAGGCTGGACGGCGGTACAATACCTGCCGCGGAGGATCCGATGCGATCGAGAGTCTTGTCGCTTCTGCCGTTGGCCTGCGCCGCGATCCTGCTCGTGCAGATCGCTCCCGATCTTCTCCGCGCACAAGCACCAGCACGCGCATCCGCACGAGCACCTGCATCAGCAGTAGCACCAGCACTTGTTGGCCAGGTTACCTCCGTCGAGGAAGGGCGGATGGAAGGCGTCATGGTGAGCGCAAAACGGGCGGGCGGCACTGTCACGATCACCGTCGTGACCGACGAGCAGGGTCGCTACCGGTTTCCCGAAGCGAGGTTCGAACCCGGGCAGTATGCGCTGAGCATTCGCGCGGTCGGATACGACCTGGAGAGCGCCAACACGGCGAACATCGCCGCACGGAAGACGTCGACCGCCGACCTGAAACTCCGGAAGGCCGCCGACGTCGCCTCCCAGTTGTCGAACGCGGAATGGCTGGCGAGCTTCACGGGCACCGCCGAGCAGAAAGCCTCCGTGCGCGGCTGCGCGCACTGCCACACGCTGGAGCTCGTGGCACGGTCACGTCACGACGCCGACGAATTCGTCGGTGTCATCGAGCGGATGTCGGGTTACCCCCCGCTGTCGTTCCCGTTGATGCCGCAGCGAACACCGTCGCCGCGGATCGGACCTGGCACCGCTGCCCCGGAGCAACGCCAGGCGGCCTGGCGGCGACAGGCGGAGTACTTGAGCCAGCTGAATCTCAGCGCGGGCTCCGAGTGGCGCTATCAACTGAAGACCCTGCCCCGTCCTCGTGGGGCGGCCACGCGCGTCATGTATACCGAGTACGACCTGCCAAAACGAACGCGACAACCCCATGACGTCATCGTGGACGGGCAGGGCATGGCGTGGTACGCGAGCTTCGGCGAACAGATTCTGGGCAAGCTCGATCCCGCGACCGGCAAGGTGGTCGAGTACCCGGTTCCGCTGCTGAAGCCAGGCGCGCCCACCGGGATCCTCGGCATGCGCTTCGACAAGGACGAGAACCCGTGGCTCGCGATGCAGTTTCAGGCCGGCGTCGCCAGGTTCGACAGGAAGACCGAGACATTCCAGACCTGGAGCCTTCCGCCGGACTTGAACGGCCCACACGTCCAGATCAATCAGATCAGTCCGGACCAGAGCCATGTCGACGGCAAGGTCTGGTTTCAGGACGCGGGAACGTACACGGTGCTGCGCCTCGACATTGCGACGGGAAAAATCGAGGCGTTCGAGCCGTACAAGATCCCGCGGCCGAACGTCTACGACGTGATCCCCGATGCGAAGAACAACGGGTACTTCCTGGTGCTCGGGGCTGAAGACGTCGGCAGAATCGACGCGAAGACCGGCAAGATCACGATCTTCAAGACGCCCACCCCGCGATCGGGACCTCGGCGAGGCATGATGGACGCGCAGGGACGCCTGTGGTTCGGCGAAAACACCGGTGACAAGATCGGCATGTTCGACACGCGCACCGAGACGTTTCAGGAGTGGAACCCGCCGACGCCGGGCGCCTGGCCGTACGACGTGACCGCCGACAAGAACGGCGACGTGTGGAGCGGCGGCGAGTACAACGATCGCATCCTGCGGCTCGATCCGAAGACCGGGCAGTTCATCGAGTACCTGCTGCCCCGAAAAACCAACGTGCGGCGGGTCTGGGTCGACAACAAGACGACGCCGGTGACCTTCTGGGTCGGCAACAACCACGGCGCGTCGATCGTCAAACTGGAGCCGCTCGACGCTCCGGCGTCTCAGCCACGTCAACGCGCCGCGCGCTGACTCTGCATCCTTGCCCGGCGATTGACGATCCGCGCGGCTGCGGATTACCATCACCTGTTTGCCATCATGAAAATTCACGAATATCAGGCCAAGGCGATTCTGGCGCGGCACGGGGTACCGGTTCCGCGCGGCGAAGTCGCATTCAGCGCCGCCCAGGCCCGCGACATCGCGGGGCGGCTGGGCGGCGGCGTGGTCGTCGTCAAAGCGCAGATTCACGCGGGCGGACGGGGAAAAGGCGGCGGGGTGAAGTTGGCCAAGTCGCCCGAGGAAGCCGAAAACCT
The DNA here is from genome assembly GCA_041485905.1 of Vicinamibacteria bacterium. GTDB lineage: Bacteria > Acidobacteriota > Vicinamibacteria > Vicinamibacterales > CAVVIG01 > JAHFUI01. The sequence goes on along the minus strand of JBGPKK010000016.1, from coordinate 13,886 downwards.
CGCGCGCGACATGATCGGGATGACGCTCATCACGCATCAGACCGGGCCCGAAGGCCGCGTAGTCTCGCGTGTGCTCGTCGAAGAAGGCCTGCAGATGACGCGCGAGCTGTATGTGAGCATCGTGCTCGATCGCGCGGCCGGTAAACCGGTGATGATGGCCAGCGCCGCCGGCGGCATGGACATCGAGGAAGTGGCGGCGAAAACGCCCGAGAAGATCGTGAAGGTGTACATCGAGCCGGGCGTCGGGCTGGCACCCTTCGAGGCGCGCCAGCTCGGATTTGCGATCGGTCTGGACGGTCCTCAAGTCAACAAGGCGGTCAAGTTACTCAGCGCGCTGTACGACGCGTTCATCGCGACCGACGCGTCGCTTGTCGAGATCAACCCGCTCGTCGTCACGGCTGCGGGCGATCTTCTCGCGCTCGACGCCAAGATGACCTTCGACGACAACGCGCTGTACCGCCATGCCGACATCCGCGACCTGCGCGATCCGGGCGAAGAGGACCCGCTCGAGATCGAAGCGTCGAAATTCTCGCTGAACTACATCCATCTCGACGGCAACATCGGCTGCATGGTCAACGGCGCCGGCCTGGCGATGGCGACGATGGACATCATCAAGCTGGCGGGGGGCGAGCCGGCCAACTTCCTGGACGTCGGCGGCGGCGCCAACGCCGAACAGATCCGCAACGCGTTCAAGATCCTGATGTCGGACAAGAACGTCAAAGCCGTTCTGATCAACATCTTCGGAGGGATCCTGCGGTGCGACGTGCTGGCCGAGGGCGTCATTGCGGCGGTCAAAGAGCTCGGGGTGCCGGTGCCGATCGTCATCCGGATGGAAGGCACGAATGTGGACGAAGGGAAGCGCCTGCTGCGCGAGAGCGGCATGAACTTCGCCACCGCCGACAGCATGGACGAGGCCGCCCAGAAAGTCGTGCAATTGGCGAGTTAACGGCGCCTGTAACGAACCTATGTCTGTTCTGATTGATAAGTCGACACGCCTGGTGGTTCAGGGGCTGACCGGCCGCGAGGGGACGTTTCACGCCAAGCAGGCCGCCGCCTACGGCACCACCGTCGTCGGCGGGGTGACCCCGGGCAAGGGCGGCACGACGCACGAAGGCTGGCCCATTTTCGATACGGTGCACGATGCGGTCAAGGAGACAGGCGCCAACGCGTCGGTGATCTTCGTACCGCCGGCCTTCGCCGCCGACGCGGTCATGGAGGCGGCCGATGCGGGACTCGCGCTCGCCGTCTGCATCACCGAAGGCATTCCGACGCTCGACATGATGCGTGCCTTCACGTTTCTGCAGACGCGTGCGATGCGGCTCGTCGGACCCAATTGCCCCGGGCTCATCTCTCCCGGGAAGGCCAAAGCTGGGATCATTCCCGGCCACATCTGCCAAGAAGGCCGGATCGGCATTGTCTCCAAGAGCGGAACGCTGACCTACGAAGCCATCCATCAGCTCACACGCGTCGGACTGGGGCAGACGACGTGTATCGGCATTGGCGGCGATCCACTGATTGGGACGTCGCACATCGACGCGCTGACGCTGTTCGGCGAGGACCCCGACACCGAGGCGGTCATCATGATCGGCGAAATCGGCGGTACCGCCGAAGAAGAAGCCGCCACCTGGATCGCAGCGAATTTCAAGAAGCCGGTCGTGGCGTTCATCGCCGGTCAGACAGCGCCGCCCGGCCGCCGCATGGGGCACGCCGGCGCGATCATCGCAGGCGGGACCGGCACGGCCGCAGAAAAGATGGCCGCGCTCACGCAAGCAGGCGTGAAGGTCGTCAAGAGTCCCGCCGATATGGGCACAGGAATCAAAGAAGTACTGGGGCACTGAAGTCTCGAGTTTCAAGTCCGATCTGTCGAAACCGACAGTCGAAACCGTCAGACTTGAGACTTTAGACATCAGACCTGTATACTTGTTCGGATCTGCTCGCGGCGACGGTCCGCCGAGACCTCCTCTATTTACATATGTTTTAAGGACTTACGAATGTCATCCTCAGATTTAGCGGTACAGGAACAGCAGACCGCCAGCCATCGACAGCGGGTCGTCAACGATTTCAGCCTTCAGGTCGCGACCGTCAACGGATCGGGTAGCCAGACCGCGAATCTCGTCCTCCTTCGATCGATCCTCATGATGGGCGTGCCGGTGTCCGGGAAGAACATGTTCCCGTCCAACATCGCGGGGCTTCCCACCTGGTACACGATCCGGGCGAGCAAGCGGGGCTACGTGGCACGGAAAAAAGAGGTCGACTTCCTCGTCGCCATGAACGCCGAGACGGCGAAAGAGGACGTGCTGACCCTCGACCCCGGCGCGGCCGTCGTCTACGACGAGCCCCTCAAACTGAACACCCTGCGCACCGACCTCACCTTCTATCCGGTGCCGTTCGACAAACTGGTCGCACCCGTGTGCCAGGACGCCAAGCTTCGCCGTCTCGTGCGCAACATGATCTACGACGGCGTCCTCGCCAAACTGCTGGGGATCGACCTGGCGCTGATGGAGAAGGCGCTCGGCAAGCAGCTCGGGAAGAAGGCCAAGGCCGTGACGCTGAACGTTGGCGCGCTCAAGGCGGGCTGGGATTACGCCGAAGCGAACCTCACCAAGCAGGACCCGTTCGTCATCGAGCGCATGAACGAGACGGCCGGCAAGATTCTCATCGAAGGGAACGCAGCGGCCGCCATCGGCTGCATGATGGCCGGCGTCACCGTCGTCGCCTGGTATCCGATTACGCCGTCCTCGTCGTTGTGCGAGTCGCTCATCGGGTACATGAAGAAGTACCGCATCGACAAGGAGACCGGAAAGGCGACGTTCGCGATCGTCCAGGCCGAAGACGAGATCGCGTCGCTCGGCATGGTGATTGGGGCGAGCTGGGCCGGTGCCCGGGCGATGACGTCTACGGCCGGACCGGGCATCTCGCTGATGTCGGAATTCACGGGGCTGGCGTACTACGCCGAGGTCCCGGCGGTCATTTTCGACGTGCAGCGGGTCGGCCCATCGACCGGCTTGCCAACGCGCACCGCGCAAGGCGATCTGCTCTCCGCGGCCTTCCTCTCCCACGGCGACACCAAGCACATCATGATCATCCCCTCCTCGGTGGAGGAGTGCTACACGATGTCCCAGGAGGCGTTCGACCTCGCCGAGCTCTTCCAGACGCCGGTGTTCGTGATGTTGGACCTCGATCTCGGCATGAACAACTGGATGTCGGACGGGTTCAAGTATCCGGACAAGCCGATCAATCGCGGCAAGCTGCTCACAGAGGAAACACTGAAGAAGCTCGGCGAGTGGGGCCGCTACAAGGACGTCGACGGCGACGGCATCCCCTACCGCACGATTCCCGGCGACGGCATGCCGGCGTACTTCACCCGCGGTTCCGGTCACAACGCCAAAGGGCAGTACAGCGAACGTCCCGACGACTACGTGGAGAACATGGATCGTCTTGCGCGCAAGTTCGAGACCGCCCGGACACACGTGCCGAAGCCGGTCGTCGAGACCGTGACCGGCGCGGAGATTGGATTCATCGGCTACGGGACGTCGCACTGGGCGATTGGCGAGAGCCGCGACCAGCTTCGCGAGGAGATCGACGTCAAGACGTCCTACTTCCGCCTGCGCGCGCACCCGTTCACCGAGGACCTCGTGAAGTTCATCGACGCGCACGAGCGCGTGTACGTGATCGAGCAGAACCGGGACGCACAGCTCCTGCAACTCATGAAGCTCGATCTCTCGCCCGAGCGCCAGATGAAGCTGCGCAGCGTGCTCCACTACAACGGGTTGCCGATCGACGCTCGCAGCGTTACCGACGATGTGCTGGCGCAGGAAGGGTTCGAAGTGGCAAGGAAGACCTTACGCACGGCCGGATCATCGTCCGGCATGGAAGGCGGGGAATAGCGATGGCCGGTAAAGTGAACCGAATCGGGCTGGAACCCAGCACCTACAAAGGCAGCAAGACGACGCTGTGCGCCGGCTGCGGCCATAACGCGATTTCCGAGCGCATCATCGACGCGTTCTTCGAGATGGGCGTCGATCCGCAGCAGGTCATCAAGCTGTCGGGCATCGGCTGCTCGAGCAAGAGCCCGGCGTACTTTCTGGGCACGTCGCACGGCTTTAACGCCGTGCACGGCCGCATGCCGTCGGTCGGCACCGGTGCCATGATGGCCAACAAGAAGCTGATTGCCATCGGCATCAGCGGCGACGGCGACACCGGCGCCATCGGCATCGGGCAGTTCGTGCACCTGATGCGCCGCAACCTGCCGATCATCTACATCATCGAAGACAACGGCTGCTACGGGCTCACCAAGGGTCAGTTCTCGCCGACCGCGGACCTCGGATCGAAGCTCAAGACCGGCGTCGTCAATGACCTGCCGCCGATCGACACATGCGCGCTGGCCGTCGAGCTCGGCGCGACGCTCGTCGCGCGGTCGTTCTCGGGCGACAAGAAGCAGCTCCTCTCGCTCCTCAAGGCGGCGCTGGCGCACCGCGGCACGGTGATGCTCGACGTCATTTCGCCGTGCGTCACCTTCAACGACCACGAAGGGTCGACCAAGAGCTACGCCTACGTGAAGGATCACGACGATCCGCTCGAAGAGGTCAGCTTCGTGCCGTACTTCGAGGACATCACCGTCGACTACGAGCCCGGCTCGACCCAGGAAGTGACGATGCACGACGGGTCGAAGCTGTATTTGAAGAAGCTCGAGGAAGAGTACGATCCGACCGACAAGATCGCCGCGCTGAAGCGGCTGCACGAAACCGCGCGGCGCGGCGAGTTTGCGACCGGCATCATCTACATCGAGCCGGACCGCGATGACTTCCTCACACAGCTCAATGTGGTGGACGAACCGCTGGCCACGCTGCCGCTCAGTCGAGTGAGGCCGGGGCCAGAGGCGCTTGAAGAGATTATGGAAGGCCTCCGGTAGATTCGAAGTCGATTTCCTGCGGGTCCGGCTTGAGCTGGACCTTCTCTGCGCCACCGACACTCGTCCTCGTTTGCGCGATTGATGGGCTCATGACGCGGCTCAGGCGGCTGAGTTGGCCTGTTATAATCGGCGGATGGTTGAGCGGACGTTGGCCATTATCAAACCGGATGCCGTGGAACGGCGGCTCGCCGGCCGGATTATTCAGCGTATCGAGGACTCCGGATTCCAGATTCGTGCCATGCGGCGGGTGCGTTTGACTAAACCGGAGGCCGAGGGCTTTTACGCGGTGCACCGGGCGCGTCCGTTTTTCGCGAGCCTGACGACGTTCATGTCGTCGGGCGCGGCGATTGTCCTCGTGCTCGAGGCGCCTGACGCAATCAAAAAGTGGCGCACGCTGATGGGCGCCACCGATCCGGCCAAGGCCGATGCCGGCACGCTTCGCAAGGAGCTCGCGCAGTCCATCGAACAGAACGCCACGCACGGATCCGACGCCCCGGAGACGGCGGCGTATGAAATCGGATACTTTTTCGCCGGGATTGACTTGATTTGAGGCGGTTTTAAGGGTTGGCTGTGGGTAGAGCCCTCGTCCTCCTTGGCCTCGGGATCGCCGCTGTCGGCTTGCTGATCATGCTCGGCGTGCCGTTTGGCCGGCTGCCGGGCGACATTTACATGCGGCGGGGCAACTTCAGCTTCTACTTTCCCTTGGCGACCTCGATCATCCTGAGTATTCTGCTCACGCTCCTCTTTACCGTGTTCCGGCGCTGACCGATGTCCATCAAATCCGACACGTGGATCACGCGCATGGCGCGCGATCATCAGATGATCGCGCCGTTCGTGGACGGCCAGGTGCGCGCCGGCGTGATCTCGTACGGCGTGTCGTCATACGGCTACGACGTCCGCGTTGGCGACGAGTTCAAGGTGTTCACCAATGTGTACAACACCGTCGTCGACCCGAAGAATTTCGATCCGAAGTCGTTCGTCGACATCAAGGCGGACGTCTGCATCATCCCGCCGAACTCGTTCGCCCTGGCGAGCACCATCGAGTATTTTCGCATCCCGCGCGACATCCTCACGGTCTGTCTCGGCAAATCCACCTACGCGCGCTGCGGCATCATCGTCAACGTGACGCCGTTCGAGCCGGAGTGGGAAGGCCACGTCACGATCGAGATCTCGAACACGACGCCGCTGCCGGCGAAGATCTACGCCAACGAAGGCATCGCGCAGGTGCTGTTCTTTCAAAGCGATGAGCCCTGCGCCGTCTCGTACAAGGACAAGAAGGGCAAGTACCAGGCGCAGCGAGGGGTGACGCTGCCACGGCTCTGAGGTCAGGTAGGTCAGGTAGGTCAGGTAGGTCAGGTAGGTCGGGTTGGTCAGGTGAGCCGGGTGAGCAGTCCCACCTGGCCTATCAAACCCACCAGACCCACCAGGCTCGGTCATTCACGCAGCTTATGATTACGTAATGATTATCAATTTGACTTCTACCCCCGGCGGCAGTGTAATGGGTCTCCAGAGCGATGCTGATTCCGGGTGCTGCCGCAGTCGTCGTTACGGTCGGTGTTCGGGGCTTCTTTGGCCCGAACATCGCGAGGCCGCACGAACACGGATGACGTAGCGCCGAGGCCAGAGGGAAACCGGGGCCATCATCCGATAAACGGGTGATGGCTTTTTGTTTTTAGAGGGCAAGGGCAAAGGGCAAAGGGCAAAGGGTTAAGACTGACGCTTTGCCCTTTGCCCTTAGCCCTCTGCCCTGACGAGGATCGAACCATGCGCATTGCATATCAAGGCGAACCGGGGGCGTTCAGCGAGGCGGCCGCCCGCCGCATCGCGCCTGACGCGCAGCTTGTGGCCTGCCGGACCTTCGAAGAGGTGTTCGCTTCGGTCGAGGGCGGGCCGGCGGGATACGGCGTCGTGCCGATCGAGAACTCGATTGGCGGCAGCATCCACCGCAACTACGACCTGTTGCTCGAGCATCACCTGCCGATTGTGGGCGAGGTGGAGCTGCCGGTCGTCCATCAGCTGCTGGCGCTGCCGGGGGCGTCGCTCGAGCGCCTGCGCCGCGTCTACTCGCATCCCCAGGCGCTGGCGCAGTGCGAGCGCTTCCTGCGCACGCTGACCGGCGTCGAGATCATCGCGACCTACGACACCGCCGGCAGCGCGAAGCTCGTGGCCGACGAGCACATCGAGGACGCGGCCGCCATCGCGTCGGCCCGGGCCGGCGAGGTCTTCGGCCTCGTCGCGCTGGCGTCCTCGGTGCAGGATTACAACGACAACCTGACGCGGTTTCTCGTCATCGGCCGCCGTCCATTCAATGACAGCGTGCCCGACAAGACCTCGATCGTCTTTTCCCTGCCCAACGAGCCGGGCGCGCTCTTCAAAGCACTCAGCGCGTTCGCCCTGCGCGGCATCGATATGACGAAGCTCGAGTCGCGGCCGATCCCGGGCCGGCCATGGGAATACCTGTTCTACGCCGACCTGGCCGCGGCCCGCGACGAGCTGCCGTGCGCGCGGGCGCTCGCGCATCTGGCCGAGTTCGCGCCCACGCTGCGCACGCTCGGGTCGTACGCGAGCTGGAAGACGCGCGAGAGCCGGCTGCCGGATCCGTTCGAGGTTGTTTCATGACGTTTCGCCCGAACCCGCTGACCACCGGCCCGAGCCGCGCACCCGCGCGCGCGATGCTCAAGGCGGTCGGCTACTCGGACGCCGACTTGAAGAAGCCGCTCATCGGCGTCGCGAACACGTGGATCGAGATCGGCCCCTGCAATTTCCATCTCCGGGAGCTGGCCGTCCACGTGAAAGACGGGATTCGTGCCGCCGGCGGCACGCCGATGGAGTTCAACACCGTCTCCATCTCCGACGGCATCACGATGGGCACCGAGGGGATGAAAGCCTCGCTCGTCAGCCGGGAAGTGATCGCCGACTCGATCGAGCTCGTGACGCGCGGCAACGGCTTTGACGGCCTGATTGTTCTGGTCGGGTGCGACAAGACGATTCCCGGCGGCGTGATGGCGCTGGCGCGGTTGAACATCCCGGGGCTGATCCTCTACGGCGGCTCGATCGCGCCGGGGCAGTTCCACGGCCACTCCGTGACGATTCAGGAGGTATTCGAGGCCGTCGGCGCACATGGCGCCGGGCGGATGACCGATGCCGAGCTGGCCGAGCTCGAAGGGGTCGCCTGCCCGGGCGCCGGCGCATGCGGCGGGCAGTTCACGGCCAACACGATGGCGATCGTCACCGAGTTCCTCGGCATCGCGGCCATGGGCAGCGGCAGCGTCCCCGCCAATGATCCGAAGAAGGCGGACGTCGCGCGCGCCGCGGGTCAGCGCGTGATGGATCTGGTCCAACGGGGGCTACGCCCGCGCGACATCATCACACATGCCGCGTTCGAAAACGCAATCGCCTCGGTCGCGACCACCGGCGGATCGACCAACGCCGTGCTCCATCTGATGGCGATCGCGCACGAAGCGGGGGTCGACCTGGCGCTGGCCGATTTCGATCGCATCAGCGCGCGCGTGCCGCTGCTGGCGGATCTGAAGCCGTCGGGGCGGTTCGTGGCCACGGACCTGCACGCGGCCGGAGGCAGCGCGCTTGTCGCCAAGCGGCTGCTCGAGGCGGGGGCGCTCACCGCCGATGCGATGACGGTCACCGGTCGCACGATCGGCGCGGAGGCGGCGCAGGCCGTCGAAACGCCGGGGCAGGACGTGGTGCGGCCGGCCGCCCATCCGCTCAAGACGACGGGCGGTCTCGTCATTCTTCACGGCAACCTGGCACCCGAAGGCTGCGTGATCAAGGTGTCCGGATCCGACAAGACGAGGCATCGCGGACCGGCCCGTGTCTTCGACAGCGAAGAGGCGGCGTTTGGCGCCGTGCAGCAGCAGGCGATCCAGCCCGGCGACGTCGTCGTGATTCGGTACGAAGGACCAAGCGGCGGGCCCGGGATGCGCGAGATGCTCGGCGTGACCAGCGCGCTGGTCGGGGCCGGCCTGGGCGACCTGGTGGCGCTCGTCACCGACGGCCGATTTTCAGGAGCGACCCGCGGCTTCATGGTGGGCCACGCCTCGCCCGAAGCGTTCCGCGGCGGGCCGCTGGCGGCCGTCCGCGACGGGGATCAGATTGTCATCGACGTGGCGAATCGTCGCCTCGATGTCGAGCTGGACGAAGCGGAGTTGCGTGATCGCATGAAGACATGGAAGGCCCCGACGCCGCGGTACGCGACCGGAGTGATGGCGAAATACGCGCGGCTCGTCTCGTCGGCGTCGCAAGGCGCAGTGACGGGATAATGAGATTGAAGATTTTAGATTGAAGATTTTAGATTGATTGGGAGATTGGTCTGTGTATTCCAATCTTCAATCTTAAATCTTCAATCTGAAATTTCATGGAGTAGACCATGAGAACCGGTGCACAGATCCTGTGGGAATGTCTCATCCGCGAGGGGGTGACCGACGTGTTCGGCTACCCGGGCGGCGCGATCCTGCCGGCGTACGACGCGATGCTCGAGTTTCCGATTCGCCACATTCTGGTCCGCCACGAGCAGGGCGCGACGCACATGGCCGACGGCTACGCGCGCGCCAGCGGCCGTGTCGGGGTCGCCGTCGCGACGTCGGGACCCGGCGCGACCAACATGGTGACCGGCATCGCGACCGCGATGATGGACTCGTCGCCGATCGTCTGCATCACGGGCCAGGTGGGCAGCAAGCTCATTGGATCCGACGCGTTTCAAGAGACCGACATCACGGGCATCACGCTGCCGATTACCAAGCACAACTATCTGGTGACGAGCGCGGCCGACGTGGCGCCGGCGATCCGCGAGGCGTTCGCGATCGCGCGATCCGGGCGTCCCGGGCCCGTGCTGGTCGACATCACCAAGGACGCACAACAGGGGAGCTGCGAGGTCGACTGGGAAGCCGCCGAACCGCACCTGAGCGAGGCGCAGGACGAGGCGCTGCCTGGCGACGGCGATCACCGCGAGGCGCTGGCGCTGCTCAATGCCGCCGAGCGGCCGCTGATCCTCGCCGGCCACGGCGTGATGCTGTCGGGCGCCGAACGCGAGATCCTCGCACTCGCAGAGCGCGCGCGCATTCCGATCGCGGTGACGCTGCTCGGGATCGGCGGCGTGCCGGCCAGCCACCCGCTCAATCTGGGCATGATGGGCATGCACGGCGAGGCGTTTGTGAACGAGGCGATTCAGCAGGCCGACCTGCTCATCGCCCTCGGCATGCGGTTCGACGATCGCGTGACCGGCAACCTGAAGACGTACGCGCTCGGCGCGCGCAAGATTCACGTTGACATCGACCGCGCCGAGCTGAACAAGAACGTCCGGGTCGACGTGGCGATTGCCGGCGATCTGCGCGCCACCATCGCTCTGTGGCTCCCGGGTATCGCGCCGACCGACCGATCGGCGTGGCTCGCGCACATCGACACGCTGAAAGGCGATGCGGCCGTGCGTGACATTCAGAACCTGCCCGACAACGGGCATTTGTATGCCGCCCACGTGATCAACGATCTGTGGCGCGTGACCGGTGGCAATGCGCTGGTGGTGACCGATGTCGGCCAGCACCAGATGTGGGAGGCGCAGTACTACAAGCACGAGAGCTCGCGGTCGCTCATTACTTCTGGCGGCCTCGGCACGATGGGTTTTGCGCTGCCTGCCGGCATCGGCGCCAAGATCGCGCGTCCAGACGCCGAAGTGTGGGTCGTGGCCGGGGACGGCGGCTTCCAGATGACGTCCCCGGAGCTCGCGACGGCGATGCAGGAACAGCTCGACATCAACGTGGCCATCATCAACAACGGCTACCTGGGAATGGTGCGCCAGTGGCAGGAGTTCTTCTACGACAAACGCTACGCCGCCACGCCGCTGTCGGGTCCCGATTTCGTCAAGCTCGCTGAGGCGTACGGCGCCTGGGCGGGAGCGGTGACCAGGCGTTCCGAGGTGGTCGATGCCGTCAATGCCGCCCGTCATCAACCGCGGACGGCGGTGATCGATTTCAGGGTCGAGCAGGAGGACACCGTGTATCCGATGGTGCCCGCCGGCGCCGATCTGCACAAGATGATCCGGCGCCCCTCGCCGCTCGTGGAAACCGGCGCGGACTGAGATAAAGAGCAAAGAGCAAAGGGCAAAGGCCTTCTGCCTTTTAACTTTGAGAGTGTCAGACTATGGTGCACACATTCGTCGTATACGTTGACAACAAGCCGGGTGTGCTCAACCGCGTCGCATCGCTGTTCCGCCGCCGCGCGTTCAACATCGAGTCGCTGACCGTGGGCCACACCGAGCAGCCTGGCGTCTCGCGGATGACGGTTGTCGTGGACACTGATGCGTACGGCGCGCGCCGGCTGGAAGCGAACCTCTACAAACTGGTGCCGGTCAGGCGCGTTGACGACATCTCCGCGGCGCCGTCGATCGTGCGCGACCTCGCGCTCATCAAGGTGGCGTCTACGGGCGAGGCGCGAACCCACGTGATGCAGCTGGTTGACGTCTATCGCGCGCGTGTGGTCGACGTGAGTCCGGAGTCGCTTGTCATCGAGGCCACCGGCACCGAGGACAAGATTGACAGTCTGGTCGAGGTGCTCAGACCGTATGGCGTGATCGAGATGGTCAGAACCGGCCGAATCGCGATGGCGCGCGGCAGCATGCGCCCGGCGCGGTCGGTCGAACCGGTGTCCGGCCATCTGATCGCGGACGATCTCAGCATCGGGTCGGTATAGGCACACGCATCTGGTCATCTGGTCATTTGGTCATCTCGTCATTGATTGTTTAATTGACTGAAACCACAATGACAAAATGACCGGATGACGAGATGACCAAATTCAAGGAGACACTCATGGCGAAGATGTATTACGACGACGCGGCCGATCTGGCGCTGATTCGCGCGAAGAAGGTCGCGGTGATTGGGTATGGATCGCAGGGGCACGCGCACGCGCTCAACCTTCGCGACAGCGGCGTGAGCGTGAAGGTCGGTCTGCCGCCGACGAGCCGCTCACGCGCGAAGGCGATCGAAGCGGGGCTGGAGGTCGGCGGTGTCGCCGAGGTCTCGAAGTGGGCCGACGTCATCATGATTCTCATTCCCGACACCAGCGCGGCGAAGGTCTACACCGAAGAGATCGCGCCGAATCTGGCGCCTGGCAAGATGGTGATGTTCGCGCACGGCTTCAACATCCGCTTCGGGACCATCACCGTTCGCCCGGACGTGGACGTCTCGATGGTGGCGCCCAAGTCCCCCGGACACCGTGTCCGTGAGCTCTTCGTGGAAGGGGCCGGCACGCCGGCGCTCTTTGCCGTGCACCAGGACGCGACCGGCCACGCGCGCGCGCTGACGCTGTCGTATGCGAAGGGGATCGGCGTGATGCGCGCCGGGGTCATCGAGACGACGTTCGCGGAGGAGACCGAGACGGATCTGTTCGGCGAGCAGGCGGTGCTGTGCGGCGGCGTCAGCGCGCTGATCAAGGCGGGCTTCGAGACGCTCGTCAACGCCGGCTACCAGCCGGAGGTGGCCTACTTCGAGTGCCTGCACGAGGTGAAGCTGATCGTCGATCTGATCTACCAGGGCGGCCTGGCCTACATGCGGTACTCGGTCAGCGATACGGCGGAATACGGTGACTACACGGGTGGGCCGCGCATCGTGACTGAGGCGACCCGGCAGGAAATGAAGAAGATGCTCGCCGAAATCCAGAGCGGCGAGTTCGCGAAGACCTGGATCAAGGAGAACGCGGCCGGCCGGCCCTGGTTCACCAGGCAGCGCGAGATTGAAGCCGGGCTCAAGATCGAGGAAGTCGGCGAGCGGCTGCGCGGCCTGATGCCGTTTCTCAAGCCGGTCACGATCAAGGGGTCGCAACCGGTGTCGAGCACGAGATAGCGCTGGGTCAGAAGCGGACCCGGTGGCACACCCACTATTGCCCAGGCGACCACTGCCGGCGGCAGCGCGACCGTCCGGTCTGCCTGGATTGTTCTGACCGGCGAGGACGGGCTACGGTTGACGAGTTGCTACGTGCTGGTCGTCGAGACCCTGGCTCCCGGCGTCTTTGAAGTCGAGTTCTCGGATGACCAGGGGCGCACCTATGCGCAACTGGCACTGCCCGAACACCAGTTGTTGGTCCTCCACTACCAGCCGCTACAGGCAGCCTGACACCCTCGCACCCAGACAAGCCCACACGCGACGCATACCGGACCTCGCGCTCGGTTCCGAAGCGTCGGGCGATTTCACTGCGTCAGCCACCGGACGATAGTTGGGTTGGGCGTCGCTGATGGAACGCACGTTCGGGTTTGACGTGCTGGCGTGCCCCAGGTGTGGCGGTCGCCTGCGCTTGATTGCCCTCATCCAAGGGGCGGCCATCATCGGCAGATCCTCCGGCATCTCGGCGTGCCGACCGAGATCCCCGCGCCGCGTCCCGCCCGCGCGCCGCCGCTCCGCGTGGGAACTCCTCACCGGGCTGGTTGGGACGACGATCCGTCGGTGTTTGACTCCTGTTCCTGACGTTCCTGAGTGACGGCCCGGCCGTCGGCGCGCCGGAGGTGTGCCCGTGGGGCGGAGCCACGCGCCGAACGAGGGGGGGCCAGTCTGCCCTTTGGCTGAGGGGACGCGCGGTGGGTCCGAGAAGAGGCGTTCCGTTAACCCCCCCGGCACCCCCCTAATGTTTCCTATCGTCTCTCGCGCTTCGAGCACACGGCCGCCCCGCGGATGCTGCTGGCCATGAGCCACGCGCTCGCCGACACGTGATTGCGCGGCACCGCCGGCGGCGGCGCCGCGTGCGGCTGATTACGATCGATTTGGATGTCACGGAAGACCAGACGCACGGCGCGCAGCAGCTCACCTTCTTCAATGGCTTCTATGATCACTGGTGCTACTTGCCGCTCGTGGGCACGCTGAGGCACCGTAACCGGCGGCGGGACGGCGTACACGGTGTGAGCTTCTACGCCGCCCGGCGACGGCTGACGATGGCTCGGGCCGGAATTTTGACCCGGATCTGAAGTGTGCGCTGATTG
>JBGPKK010000015.1:0-49611 GCA_041485905.1 Vicinamibacteria bacterium | reverse complement strand
TCGACACCGACGTCGCGCGACTAACCACGATGGTTGAGCACGAACGCAAGGCGCACGCCGAACGGATGCGGGCCCATCTCGAGGCAGAAGATCATTTCAAGGCCGCGGTCAAAGCGACGGCTGCCGATGCCCTCAGCGCTAGTCGTTGGCTCGTGGCGGCCGATGCGATTTCGTCTCTGAACGGCGACAGCCTGATGATTCAGTACAACGTGATGACCGGCAAATCAAAAGGCGAGACAACCGCGGCGGCATGACAGTACCAGCGGCCGGCGAATCTTCAGATCGACTGTTCTCACCGCGAGCGAGTCCCCGGGCTCTCCCTCGCGCCTGGGTCTGACGTGCTGGCACCGGGCAATCGGACGGCGCTCTGCGTTGTGAGTACGTCGATTGGGCACCACACTTCCCGGACTCGAACGTGGATTTTTTCTTGTAGCGTGTTCTCTTACTCTTGCGCTTTAGCGTCGGCGCGCTCGTCGACGAAGAGCACGATTCGAAATTTCCCCGAAATAACCCATTCGTGTGATGTTGTAAATGAACGGTCCAGGCCGCCGGCAGATTCGCAGGATCTTGGGCATCGCCTTCAAGAAAATCCCGGCCTGCTCTTCACGCCTCAGCTCGGTTGCCGTGAGCACGAACGCTCGCACATGCGAGTTAAGAATTGCCTCAATTTCGAGCGGACGACGCCGGATGTCCTTATCCTTCGTGAGCAAGACCCAATCTCGCGCTCCGATCGCTGGTAGCCATTCGACATCTTCTCCACCCGCAAAGTGCTCGTACCACGGCCGGATGTCATAGCCGGCGGTAGCCAGCTCACCCGGCACGTGCCGGCCGAGGCATTCGTCAACGTAGAAGGTGAGGGGGTCAGGCGGCGGTTGGGAACTCGCAGCGGATCGCTTCCCAGATTTCTTCTTCGGTCCGACGGAAGTCTTCGGCGAGCTCACTGGGCGACTCGCCCGCCTGGAATCGTTCCGCGATTTCTGAGGTCGGGACGCGCGATCCAACGATCACCGACCGACCGAACGCAACAGCCGGGTCGATGGCGATGAGCCGTGGCGCCTCCACGGTTGTCCCCGCGTCGCGTCTGCGTGTGAACGGGAACAATCGAATCGCAACTCCCCGTTCGTCCCTTTCGATGCGCTTCAAGTGCGCTTGCAGCAAAGCCTTCATCGCCAGCTGTCCGTCGCGAGAGGCATTGATCAGCGAACCGTACTTGCTGACGAAGATGTCCGTTCCGTCGGTCTCCATCTCTTCGTCGATCAGCGGGTGTGGCGACTTCAATCTGCTCTCGAGATACTCCATCGCCCGTCGGATCTTCATCATCTGGACGTTGTGATCGCGGCGCAGGGCACTGATGACGTGCAGCTCGAGGAGATTGACAAACGAGAAAAGATGCTGCCGGCGGGCGGCGGTCTTGATCAACGCCTTCGTGTACGCGGCCCTGCCGGCGCGCGTCCCGTACGAATAGCCGAATGCCCAGTTGCGGATCGTATTCTCGGGCACCCGCAGGTAGTGCGAGGCCTCGAATGGGCTGTAGGCGGGGATTTCCCTCGGGCTGCGGCCACGGTAGGGATCCCGCTCGGTTTGTTGTGTCATCCGGGCAGGCCTCCTGAGTGGGTCTGTCGTCCGCGTCGTCTGCATCGTAGCGCGAACGATTGGCGGATTCAATCATCGGCTGGGACGCATAGGCAGCGTGCATCCTGCGCGGCGGATTGCGAATCGGAGCAACGATGCAGCGCCCAGCCCGACTATATCCGAACACTGCACACCGCACTTCTGCGTGACCCTTACCACGACGCGAAGTCGTCCAGGCCCGTCCCTGACACGCTTCGCGCCGGCAGTACCTGGGGCTCGGTTGACGGATCGTACCGGCGCGCAGCAAGGGTATGTTCTCGTCCGCCCGCCGGCGACCAGCGCACAGTGCGGCTGCACTCGGTGGCGCGCGAGGCTTCAGCCAGAAGATCGACGAGTGCCTTCGGGAGCACTTCACCCAGACTGCCACGACCGACGCGACACGTGCCGTCCTGGGCGATCGCGGACAGATACAGTCGGTCCCGCGACCGCGTCAACGCGACATAGAGTAACCGCTTCGTTTCCTCGCGCTCGCGGTCCTCGGTCTCCTCATCCGCCTCCGACTGGAAATCGGCGACGGCTACCGCCGGCGAGCCATCGCTTGACGCCGCGATTCGAATCGGCGCGCGGACGCCGCCGGTGCCGCGCCCGATGTTGACGACGAACACGATGGGAAACTCAAGACCTTTGGCGGCGTGGACGGTCATCAGGCTCACCGCGTCGACCGCGTCGATGGCCGCGTTCGATTCATCGCCAACGGCAAGCCGCTCCAGATGATCGGCGATCCGCGCCAGCGTCGCGTATCCGCGATTCTGAATCCGGCGGATGAGGCCGCCGAGCTTCTTCACATTTTCTCGCGCCTGAAGCCGGCGAGGACCGCGAATCTCGACATGGTACGCGCTCTCAGTCAGCACGACGTCGAGCATCTCCGACGGCGTGATGCGATCGACCAGGGCCAACCACCGCTTCACCGACGCTTGCGTCTTCATCAAGACCATCCGGTCTTCCGTTGCGAGCGTGGCGAAGGCGGAGTCGGCGTCGGCGTCATTATCGATCACCGGGCCGTCGATCACCGCGCCGGCGAGATCGGGAGCGAGCCGCATCACCGCCTCGTCGGACAGCCGGATGAATCGCGATCGCAGAAACGCCGATGCGCGGAGGTTCGAGGTCGGGTCCGCCAGGTAACGAAGCATGGCCACTAGGTCTTGAATCTCGTCGGTTTCGAAGAAGCCGAGACCCTTATAGACGTAGGTCGGCACCCCCCGCCGCTGGAGCGCGGCTTCGAGCTCTCGATGGCTTTCACGCGAGCGAAACAGAATCGCGATGTCCGCCGGCTGCGCGGCGCGAGCGATTCCGGTCGCCTTGTCGCGGACGTTCGCGTGCGCGAGCAGCCGCACGATCTCATCCGCCACAGCCTCCGCCGCGAAGCGGGCCGTGCTGCCGACCACCAGTCCGAGCTCGGGTTCAGAAGTGTCCGTGTGCGGAAGGTCCTGATCGATCCCGACCGGAAACCGGTCCAGGTCTTCGTACGTGAACGCGTACGGGCGACCTCGGTTGTCCCCGGCCGTCGCACCGAACACGTCGTTGACGAACGCCAGCAATCGCGGGACCGACCGGAAGCTGACCGACAGCGCGCGGCGCGTCGCGCTTCCGGGCCGGATGCCCGCGATGAACTGCGCGGCCTCGCCCAGAAGCGCCACGTCGGCGTCGCGGAATCCGTAAATCGACTGCTTCCGGTCGCCGACGATGAAGATGGACGGCGCAAGGGCGTCCGCCGATGCGCCCCACCCTTCGCCCCAACTTCGGACGAGCTGCTCGACCAGGGACCACTGCGCACGATTGGTGTCCTGGAACTCGTCGACGAGCACGTGATGGTACCGCGACTCCAGCCGGTATCGGCTCCGCGCGAACTCGTCCATCTGCTTCAACAGATCGACGGCTCGTTCGAGCACCCCGGAAAAGTCGAGGAGCGCGCGGGCGTCGAGCGTTCGACGATATTCGGCGATCGCGATCGTGGCCATGCGCCACACGCCGCGGGACAGTACGACGTTGAGGTCCCGCCGAAACGCGCGGATGGCCTCCGCGATCGCTGGAGCAATCGCGGACGCCGCTTCCCGATGCTGCTTCCACGCGGCTTCCGACTCGCAGTCGGTGCCCTTGAACCCGGTTCCGGAGAAGCGCTCGCCGCGAGGCTTTCCTTCCTGCGTCAGGAAATACCCGCGCAGCCTGTCGATGAAGGAACGAAGCGCCGCCTGTTCGCCCCGGGTGTCGTAGTCGACAGATGTGGCGCAGGGCTTTAGCCCTGCGATCGCAGCCCTGAAGGGCTGCGCCACATTCTCGATATCGGCGGCCAGCATCGCAAACTGCGGATGGCCCAACGGTCCCGACGCGAGAAACCTCGCGAGGCCTCCGGGGACGCCGGTGAACAGTTGCGCGAGCCGCTCCGCCGCGGCGCGGCACGCCACAGCCGCGGTGAGATCGCGAGGTCCAGCCGCGAGGTACCGGCGCAGCAGATCGGGTGCGACCAACCGGCGATCGAGCAGAGCTGCCAGTCCCACGCGCAGACGCCGCTCGCCCAACTGCGCAAACACGAGCGCCACATCATCGTCATCTCTGGCGAGGCCGCGGCATATGCGCAGCGCACCGTCCAGCGCTTCCGTCACCAGCCGCGGTATCTCGGTGTCGTCGGCCAGCTCGAAGGCCGGATCGACGTCAGCTTCGAGCGGGAACTCGCGAAGGAGCGCCAGGCAGAAGGCGTCGATGGTGGAGATCGCGATATCGCCGAGATGCTCGCGGAGATCCCGCCACCGCCCGGCATCCAGCTCGGAGGTCCGGCTCGCTTCTTTCAATCGCTCCACGATCCGCTGGCGCATTTCCGCGGCGGCCTTGCGCGTAAAGGTGATCGCGAGAATGTGCTCGGGATCGACGCCCGCTCTCAACAGGTTGACGTAGCGCTCGACGAGCACGCGCGTCTTACCGGTGCCTGCGGAGGCCTCCAGTACGACGTTTTCGGCTGGATTCACGGCGTACGTGCGCGCCTCAGCATCAGTCGACGGTCGACGGTCGTCGTCGTCGAATGGGAGCTTGACCTCAGACGTCACCGACGTAGTCCTTCCGACAAACCGCCGCGTAGGTGCAGGTTTCACACTGATACACGTCGTGCGGTCGCGGCGGAAACTCGCCGCGGCCGATGGCGTCCACCGCCCCGATAAGACGCTCCTGCGATTCGCGCAGCACGCGGTCGCGGTCCGCTGCCGAAAAGAGCGGCACGACCCGCTTCGGACCTTTGAAGGCCAGATACGCGCCTTCGCCGAGCGTCCACGTCCTCCCCAGGTGACCGCTCAGGCGCTGCTCGGCGCACAGGCTGTAAATCGCGAGCTGCAGCGCGCGGGCACGTTGGGGCGGCCATCCCAGCTTGTAATCGATCAACCGAAACGTGCCGTCTTCCAGCAGATCCAGACGATCGGCTTTTCCTCTCAGCGCGATGACTCGCGGACCCGCCGATGTTTCGAAGGTGAACTCGCCCTCCAGACGATGTTCGAGCAATCTTCCGATGACACCGACCGGCCGCTCGACTTCCATCCGGAGCACCGCCTCGCCCAAGCCGACTGCCGCCGACGACCCGAGCAGCCGCGTGCGCTCCAGACCTGCCTCCGTATCGGACAACCGACCGAGGCTGCGCTCGACGACCTGCTCGAACACGACGCGCGCCTCGTCGAGGTTTTCAGGGACGACAGCCTGGTGGCCGGCCGCCTGCCATTGGGCGAAGAACTTCTCGAAAACCTCGTGCACAAACTGCCCCTGCTGACGCGGATCCATCACCTCTTCATCGTCGGGCTCTTCTTCGAGCCGCAGCACGTGCTGCGCGAAAAACTTGAATGGGCATTGGAGGTAGGTCTCGATGGAGCTGACCGACCAGGGGCGCACCAAGGGGGCGCCAGCTTGTCCGTGGAAGATCGATTCGGCTGCGTCGGCACGCGCGAGACGCGCCTCCGCCCAGCCGCGCGCCTCCGGCTCCAAAGGGTCGAGGGCAACCGGATCGAGGGACAACGCCTCGTCGACGAAAATTCTTCCTGCCGGCGACACGTCGCGGGCGATGGTCGACAGGCGGGCCCGGGGCACTTCTTCCAGGAGCGCAGAAGGCTCGACCAGCGCTTCGTCGTCGAGCGCGAACGTCGACAGGGAGACACGTCCGGCCGACGAACCGAGCAGATCCATGAACCGGGCTTCGGCCGCGCCTCGCCAGTCCTTCTCGGACGGCCATCCGAGCGCGCTGAGGAGCGTCGGCGAATAAAAAATGTTCCGCCGGGGCCGCTCGGGCCACTCGCCTTCAATCAGACCAACCATCACGATCTCGTCGAAGTCGCCGTACCGGGCTGCGTATTCGTCGACGAGATGCACACCCGCCTCGTCTTCCGAAGGAGCGGGCGCGAAGGTGCTTTCCTCAATCCAACGTCGCACGATCGATGCAAGGCCGTCGGCCTCCGCGGGCGCATCGTCGTGCGCGCGAGCGGCGGCGGCCAGAGCCTTCAGCGTGTCGACGATCGCAGCACGCGCGCGGCGTTCGCGCGGTCCACCTGGTGTGGCGCGGGGCTGTAGCCAGGCGTTCGCGTTCGCAGGACTAAAGTCCTGCGCCACATGGGTACTAGAGTCCTGCGCCACGTGGACTTCGAGGAACGACAGCAGACGCTGAATTTGCAGCGATGCGGGCGCCGGTGTGCGAAGCGGGAGCAGTTCTTCCGCCGCGCTCACCGCCGCAAGAAGCGCGGCCCAGGCGTCGCGGTGACGGCCGTCGGCTTGCCACCCCACGGCCAGCTCCGCGAGGCGATCCAGCTGGCCCAGGTAACGGGCGTCGCTCAACGCGCGGTCGAGCGCGGAAATGGCGCGACGGTCGACCGGCGTCTTGTCGCCGAATGCGAAATGCGGAGATCGAAGCAGGGCAATCAACGCGCCGCGCGTAAACGACGATGCGACGAAGTCGAAGACCAGATCGAGAGCGGCGGCAAAGGGCTCCGCGGCGAGCGGCAGCGTATCCGATGTTTGAAACGGGATCCTCGCGCCGCCCAGGACGCTCGGCGCGAGATACAGGTACGGCAACGGCCGTTTGTACACGACCGCGACACGGTCAAGCGACAGGCCGTCCACACCGCCCGGCGCGTGTTCGCGCCTGTCCGCCTTCAGCCGGCGCGCAATCCCGATCAGTTCTTCTTCGCGATCGCGACTGGAGAACCACGCCCGATCCGGAGTTGCGGCAGGGACCGCCAGCATCGGGCGCACTGAGACGGCGCCGTCCCACTTGATCTCGTCGAGACCGGGCAGCCAGTCGTGAATCCGCTGATGAAAACCGGACGCGAGGATGCCGTCAGTCGCGACCACCTCGATCGTGTCCAGTCCGGGCAGTCGTGTCAGCAGGTCGAAATCGGCCGCGTACAGTCCGCCGGGATCGGCAATCCAGTCGGCGACGGTGATGATGACGCCACCGACCGGCGACGGGGATGGATCGGCGAGCAGGCGTTCCCGCAACATGTGCTCGTCACAGCCACCGGAATCGGCGGCCCGGCGCTCGTAGGCGCGAAAAGCGGCCGACAGAAGGCGCGTCTGCTGCAGCATCCGCGCGGCGCCGCGATCGAACTCGGCATCCCGGTTCAACGCCTCCTCGAGCAATTCCTCGAACCGCCCGACCTGCTGCCCCTGACGCCTCAACTGATCGTAGAAACGAAGCATTTCGGCCACGAGTCCCGGGCGAAGGTGAAAGGCGGAGATCTCGCCGAGGCCGATCGGCGTTGCAGATAACGTGGGGGCCAGGCGAAGCGCACTGGACGCCTCGCGTGCGGCCGCCTGTACGAGCACGTCGCGCTCGTACGGCGTGAGTCGACGCGGCGGATTCCTCAAGCCACCGTGCAGGCGATCGTAGAGCTCGTCGCGGGTAACGAGATCCGCCGATGCCTTTTCACCACCGCGGCGGTGAATCAATCGACCTAACTGCCTTGCAGCGCCTCGGTTGGGAATGATGACGAGGTTGGGACCGTGTGTTGCCAGCGTGACAACCGCGTCGCGGAAGGCGTGTAAATCGGGAACGCGTACCAGCCGCGTCCTGCGGGGTGTGATCACTGCCGTCGGGGCGGCTCGAGTAACGACCGGATTTCGGTTTTGGCCCTGGCGCTCAGCATCAATGCGCCGGCCGCGGCCGATGACGCATCCCAGGCACGCGCGATGTCGCCGGACCGCGTCGCTTCGCGCCGAATTTTTGCTGCGTTGTCGGCCAGGTGCGCGGCGCTCACCAGGATCGCATGAGCGGTCTGACACTCTTCAGGCGGCACGATGTCTTCGATCAATTCAAGTACGCGCGCCACCCGCCGCTCCACGACTGAGAGCGAGGCCTGCGTGGAACCGGACAGTTGCTTGATGTTCTCGAGCGGCTTCTGAAGGCTGCGAAAGATGGCAAACGCGGTGGTCATGGCGCCGCCGTACTGCCGCAGCACGGGCGCACGCAGCGCCCAGCGGTCGCGTGCGAGACGAAGCCGGCGCGCGGCATCGAGCTCGGCCTCCACCGCGGCAATCGCGCCGAGGATCGCGTCGGGTCTCTTTCTGCCGAGCGCCGCGTCGCCACGTCGGAGGCGCTCCAGAGCCCGCCTGACACCCAGCACATCCCCATTTCGCGCGCGTCGTTCGGCCTGACCGATCGACCGTCGAATCATCGACTGGTAGGTGAGTTCGAGACGCAGGTCGGCCTCCATCGCCGCAGTGGTCTTCGCGCGGACCGTCTCGGCCCATCCTGCCGGCAACGTGTCCGCGTCGCGGTCGAGCCGCACGAGCACGACGCTCAAGATCGATTGGCGTTCAACCGCTGATTCAGTGAGCTGAGACACGGTGAGCAACTGCTCGATCGCTTCCTTCGGAGTCGGAGGCGGCAACAAGGGCTCCGTAGGAGTGAGCGGCTCGGCCACGGCCACGAAGCTCAGGTCGAATCGGTTCCCGCCTGCAGACGCGCGCAAGTCGGCAATCGCCTCGTCGAGGAGGGACAGCATCTGCCGCACGTCCGCGTTCCGATAGTTGAAGTGATCCTGCGGCCAGTCGGCGAGCGTCTTGCGCGCCTGTTCGACGAGGGCCAGGCGCCGGGCGGGATCGGTCGTGAACGTCACCTCGTTCAGCGCCCGGGCAACCGCGTTGCTCAACGCCACGTAATCGCTTTCGGCCTGCGTCGCAGCATAACGGGCCGCGCGGGCCGTCTCGGCGTACCGGTCGGTGCGCGCCCAGTCGACGCGATCGGCGGGAATGTTGACGAGTTGCAGCGTGGGAGTCGACGATGTTGTCGTTGTTTCCAGGGCGATCGGCATCGAGAACACGACACGATCGGCGACGCGGGCGAATTCCCCGTAGCTGACGAGCGACGTGCCGTCGGACAGAAACACGCGCAACAACGTCGCTTCGTCGGCGGCGACGGACGGTGCAGCCGCAGCGAGCAGGCATAGCATCGCCACTCTTGCCGCCGCCGCCCAGCTTTTCATTGAAATTCAAGCGTAATGTGCCGCGCGGACCCCGTCAAGCGATCCGCGCACGCGCGACGAAATGCAGGGCTGTGGAAAACCTGTGGATGTTCGGTGTAAATCCTGTGGACGGAACGACACAAAAAAATATTTCATGACGCGACTCCAATTGTGCACGCGCCTTCGCGTGGCGCTTCGCTTGATCGCGGAGCGACTCCGCGCAAGAATGTGCCTCCTTCACGCCAACACAAAAGCTGCCGCGACATTCGTGACCAACGTCGTTCATCGCTTCGAACAGTCCATCGCCGGACGTCCCTATCTCATCGAAGTCGCGTCGGTGTCGCCGGATCGGTGGCGCGCCTACATCGTCCGTATGCCGGGCGTGCCGACGGCGCTGATGCCGTTTTACGGACGGACGCCGGACGAAGCCGCGGGGCTGCTGAGCGAGTGGCTGAACCGCGCGCATCTACGCGCGGCGGGTTCGTAACGGGGTAGGATGAGGGGATGACAGCCCCCTCCGCATGCGGGCGAGCCCGCGCGCTGTCCGTGGTCGCCGCTCTCTGCCTCGCGTTTTCCTCGCTGCTGGCGCAGCCGCAAATCCCGCCCGCTCAGATCACCAAAGGCTCCGAGTTCGAGCGGATGGCTCGGCAACAGGCCGAGACCGACAGCGCCTGGCGCACCGCCAGCGATGGGCGGATGCAGATGGACAAGATCACCTATCGCAGCCGCGCCGGTGGTCTGGAGATTCCCGCGTTCGTGTTTCAGCCGCTGAAGACGCGCGGTCCACGAAGCCACCCCGCCCTCGTCTGGGTTCATGAAGACGTTCGCGGCCACTTGTACGAGCACTACATTCCGTACATCCGCGAAGCCACTTCGAAGGGCTACATCGTCATCGCACCGGAGTACCGGGGCGGGATTGGGTACGGGCAGGCGTTGTACGCTGCGATCGACTACGGGGGCGCCGAAGTCGACGATGTGGTGACGGCTGTTGACGTGCTCAAGACGAGATACTCCGCCGTCGATCCGGGCCGGGTCGGCGTCATCGGATGGAGCCACGGCGGGCTGATCGCCTTGCTGTCAGTGTTCCGCAACCCGACGCTGTTCAAGGCGGCCGTGGCGGCAGTGCCGGTCGCGAATCTGTTCCAACGCCTCGCCTGGAAGGGGGTTGACCGGCAGCGGCAGTTGATCGATCCGCAGAACCGCTTTGGCGGGGCGCCCTCCGAAAAACATGCGGTCTACAAAGATCGATCGCCGCTGTTCGGCGTGGACCGGCTGCAGATTCCGCTGCTGGTCACCGTCGCGACCAACGACGAGGACGTGAACATCGAGGAGAGCATGCAACTGGTCGATGCGCTGCGGGCGCGCAAGCCGCAGCTCGCGGAAACGAAGGTGTACGACAACCCACCTGGCGGGCACCGGTTCGACCGGCGCGTCGATTCGCGCACGTGGCAACCCGAGAACACACCCGAGCAGCGCGACTCCTGGCGTCGTGTGTGGGGGTTTCTGGACAGAAATCTCGAGTCAGCCGCAGACACCGTGCCGACGACGGAGCGTTGACCCCTCGCGCGAGGGCGGCTTAGAATTGAAGTTCGCCCAAGCGACTTGCGGGCACATGTGGGCCAGTAGCGCAGTTGGGAGCGCGCATGAATGGCATTCATGAGGTCACCGGTTCGATCCCGGTCTGGTCCACCATCTCCAAGTCGTTGATTCTAAACGGCTGAAATCCCCAACCCACTCCGTCAGATCGAACCGCTGTGCCTATGTCGTGTTGCTGCTGAAGTGCGTCCGTTGTGCAGCGGTCTCCTGAAGCTTTGCGTTCCGAGTCGTCGGACCTAGAGGACGTCACTGGAACTCCCGAATCAATTGAAGCCGCCTTTACTGGAAGGCTTTCATACCTCGAATTCTCAAGTAATCCTGGTAGCGGTTCGACGATTTCACTAAATAGGGTAACAATATACTTGACTGGGAACATTTAAGGGCGTATGCTCGTCTACATGGACATGAGCAACCCCCTGCCCCGCACCTTGGTTGAAGCCGTCAAATACTTCGACAACCCGGACAACTGCCTGTCCTACCTCGTCGCGCGCCGCTGGCCGAACGGCGTCACCTGCCCGACCTGTAGCAGCAAGGGCGTCTACTTCGACAAGTCTCGCATGGGCTGGATCTGCAAGGCCAAGCATCCGAATCGGAAGTTCTCGCTCAAAACCGGGACCATCTTTGAAGATTCGCCGCTCGGTCTGGATAAGTGGTTGCCGACCGTCTGGATGATCGCCAACACGAAGAACGGCGTCAGCTCGTGGGAGATTCACCGGAGCATCGGCGTCACGCAGAAGACCGCGTGGTTCATGTTGCAGCGTATCCGGCTCGCGATGCAGGACGCGACGGCCGGAAAGCTGTCGGGTGAAGTCGAAGTGGATGAAACGTTCATCGGCGGCAAAGCCCGCAACATGCACGTTGCCCAACGGCAGCGTCGAATCACGGGAACCGGCGGCAAGGACAAGACCGCCGTGATGGGCATCCTTCAGCGTGACGGCAGTGTCCGAACCGTTGTGATCGACAACCGGAAAAAGAAGACGCTTCAGACTGAAGTCAACAAGCACGTGGAAGCCGGGTCTGCGCTCTACAGCGATGACCTCCGGTCGTATGACGGACTCGCGAACACCTACGCGCACCAAGTGATTGACCACGCCGTGCAGTACGTCAACGGCCGCGTCCACGTCAACGGCTGTGAAAACTTCTGGTCGCTGTTGAAGCGTGGCCTGCACGGGACCTATGTCAGCGTCGAGCCGTTTCACTTGTTTCGGTATCTCGACGAGCAAGCGTTCCGCTACAACAATCGGATCGACATGAACGACGCGGATCGGTTCAGTCTCGCGATCTACGGCATCGTCGGCCGTCGTCTGACCTACAAGGACTTGATCGGATTCGGCGGAGCCTGTAATTAGCTCGCGTCGGGGTCGGCGAGTTTCGGCGCGGACTTTGGCTTCGGTCCCCGCTTGCGCGGATTCTGGGCGGAGGCTTCCCGGTGTGCAGCGTGGCGCTCTACAATCGTCGCCTTTGAAACGGTCAGCAGTTTCCTCATGACCGAGTCGAACGCTTGAAATTCCTTCGACGGACGCGCCATATCGCCTCCATGATAGTGCTTCTTTAAATGACAAATTCATCAACGACACCTTCGTCGATAATCACGAGTCATTACGCTGATTACAAATACAGCACCCATTACAATGATTGAGGCGATGACGCCAACAAACCACCCAAGGAAACATATGCGTTTTTCAAATGAATGGTGGTCGTATTGGGCAGGAGTATTGGCGGTAGCGTTAACGGCTGCGGCAGCAATTACCGGACTTGCCGCTTGGTATTTTGCAAACAAGGCATCGGCAGAAAAGGATGCCGCGACAGAATTAAAGCTGGAGGAAGTCAAGAAGCTACACCAGCCACGAATGTTCTCGCTGGCCCAAATGGCACCGTTGAAGGCAGACCTCATGGAAGTGCCAAGAGGTTCACTGACTGTCATGTACCAACCGGACGACGATGAGGCGAACGCACTCGCACTGATACTCTTTACCGCCTTGAATACTGAGAAGAACAACTGGACCATCCACGGATTTCCCGTTCCTATTCCATCGAACGCTCTCAAAGAGAATCTTCGCAAATCTGATCCGAGAATCCGTGGGCTATTGCCTATGACTCCGTTCGGGCGAATGGGGGCGCGTTCAATCCACGGGATTGCGCTCATTGCTCGAACAGAAACCGATCCAACCACAATCGCTGTCAGAGATGGTTTCAAGAGGGCTGGCCTAACTGGTTCGTTGATGGCCAACTAGTTCACTCTCGTGCGGAATGGAATCCGACGCCGATACCAGATCTCCCAATGACCTTGCACGTCAACACCTGGCCTACCCGCTCACGTGAGCTTGCCGGACGCCTGGCAGTTCGTTCCCTGCCCGCATCAGCCATAGTGCGGAGGATCGCGGTTGATGCGTTTGGGGCGCCAGCCCCAAGCTCCTGGCTATCGACTGATTTGCCTTCTACCTCGGACGCTAGACAGCGCGCGGAGACGCGCCATCGCCGGGTCGGTTGACCTCTTG
This sequence comes from Vicinamibacteria bacterium, assembly GCA_041485905.1. Taxonomy (GTDB): domain Bacteria; phylum Acidobacteriota; class Vicinamibacteria; order Vicinamibacterales; family CAVVIG01; genus JAHFUI01. The sequence goes on along the minus strand of JBGPKK010000015.1, from coordinate 36,461 downwards.
AAGGAACGTGCACCTTCGCGCACGAAAGCGTCGTCTTAGCAACACGCGACCGAGAACCGGAAGAGGGCCAGTTCAGGCCACCTATCGTAGCCCCTCAAGCCGCCTGAGCCATTCGCCAACGCGGTTCCAAGTGGCAAACGTCTAGGCTCCGTACCTATCGAACCGGCGTAATTGATTAGCGCCTCTTGTACAGCAGCCGCGATTCTGGCATAACTGGCGCGTGCCGGAGTCGCGAATCCCGCGAGACGACGACCGCCAATCGCAGGACCCTGACGTGCTCCGCGAACGCGCGGAGCGTGCGGAGCGCGAACGAGAAATACTGCGCCGAGAGAACGAGCGACTGCGTCAGCAGGTCGACCATCTGAAGCGACAACTCGATGAGGCCCGCCGTGCGGGCTATCGACAGGCGGCGCCCTTTGCGAAACCGTTGAAGAAGGATCCGAAACGGCCGGGGCGCAAGCCGGGCGACGCCTATGGTCCCAAGGCCCGTCGGCGCGTGCCACCGCGCATCGATGAAACGCATGAGGCGCCGTTGCCGACGTGCTGTCCCGGTTGCGGCGATCGCGTCATCGAGACCGGTGTGGCGACGCAGTATCAAGAAGAGCTGCCAGTCCCACGGATCGTGGTCCGTGCCTTTCAGGTCCGCATCGGACGGTGTCGCAGGTGCGGGCGTCGCGTCCAAGGCCGGCATGCGCTCCAAACCTCTGACGCGCTCGGCGCCGCGGCCGCACAACTGGGTCCGCAGGCCGTCGCGTTCGCCGTCATTCTCAATAAACAACTGGGCTTGTCGTACGGCAAGATCGCCACCCTCTTCCAGCAGCAGTATCGACTGACGGTCACGCGCGGCGGCCTCGTCCATGCGGTGCATCGCGCCGCGCGCCACGCGCAGCCGACCTACGCGGCGTTGTGTACCACCGTGCGCGGCAGTCCGATGGTCAGCCCAGATGAAACCGGCTGGAAGGTCGGGGGCCATTTGCAGTGGCTGTGGGCCTTCGCGACGCCGGACACGACGGTGTATCGGATTCAACCCGGCCGCGGCTTCGACGAGGCCGCGGCGGTGCTCGGCGCCGACTTCGCCGGCGTGCTCGTCCGCGATGGCTGGGCACCGTACCGTCGCTTCACTGCGGCCGCGCATCAGACCTGTCTCGCGCATCTGCTGCGGCGGTGTCGGCTCGTCGCCGCCGATCATCCGCGCACCACCTTCGCCACCGACGTGCAGGCGATCTTGCAGCAGGGCCTCGCGGTCCGCGATCGCCACCACGCCGGTGTCGTGTCGGCGCACGGGCTCGCGGTCGCACGCGGTCATCTGATCACGCGCTTGGCTGAACGGCTCGGCCGGCCGAGCCAGGTACCCGATGTCGAACGCTTCGCGGCGCATCTCGATCGCGAGCTTCCCGCGATGTGGTCCTTCTTGTTTGATCCGACGATCGATGCCACCAATTGGCGTGCCGAACAGGCGCTGCGGCCGGCGGTCGTCACGCGTAAAGTGTGGGGGGGCAATCGCACGTGGTCGGGGGCCGACGCCCAGCAGACGCTGGCGAGTGTGATTCGCACCGCGCTGCAGCGCCACCTCAATCCCCACGCCCTGCTCGCGTCGATGCTGCAATCGCCAGCGCCGCTCGTCCCTCTCGATCTGCAGTCGCCCGCAGTAAACTAACGCGCTAACCAACTACCTTGGTTCTTAGGTTCTTAGTTTTAAGTTCTAAGTTTTAAGTTTCTACGGCGCGCCGATCGGGATGTGGCCGTCGATGGACAGCAACGGCGCCACGCCGATTCTCAGCTTCGTGAGCCCTGCCGAAATCTTCTGCGGCGGTTTCAAGTCCTTGCCCGGCCGTTCGTAGGTAATCCGGTACTGGTGGGTCTGTCGGAGGTTGCTTTCGGCGATCTGTTTCGCCATTTCCGGCATCAGCGATGCAAGTCGGGTGTTCGCCGCAATGTTCTCGTAGCGGCCGCCGCTCATCTTCGTGAGCGCGAGGCCCACTTCGGTCTGCAACGCGCCGGCAACCGAGCCTTCCCGCGTGCCGCCCGAATGGAACATCAGGAAATGAATCGTGATCGCCCGCTGGATAATCTGCTGCTGCAGTTTCTGGTACTCGCGGTCCATGGCCCCGCTGTTGCGGCCCACGTCCGAGGCCAGCATCATGAACACGGGAAAATAGTCGCCCTTCTCCTTGTCGACCCGATTCCCCGCTTCCACGAGGGCGTCGAAGAACAGCGCGGCCCCCGAATCCGGCGTCAGCCGGTCGACGGCTTTCAGGAGCTTCTCCCGATCCGACGTGAACTTCTCGAGCCATCTCGGCTGCGGAGCGGTGGTCAACAACTCGATCTGCACGCCGTCGGGAATGGCTTCGATAAACCCCTTGACGGCCGTGCGCAGCACAGAGAGGACGTTGGAGGTCGCGGAACCGTTGTCGACCATCAGGGTGACCTTCATCGTCCTGCTGATCGGTTCGAGCTTGACCACTTTGCAATCGACATCGTCCACCATGACGGAGACGTCGCCGGGATCCAGATCCGTGACGGGCTGGCCGCTTGCGTCCAGCACGCTGAGGAATAATTGGCCCTGCTGTTGCGCGTGAAGGGTGCGGTTGACGCCCCAGGGAGAGGCGATTAACGACAACACGGCGAGGCCGATCCCGACAAATCGTCGGCGATGCAAAGCGAGGCGTGGCATCCTGACCTCCGTTGAAAAAGAGCCGATCGAAAGACGGGCGTAACGGAGGATGCTAGTTGGGTCCCCCTCTGGGGGTCAAGGGGTTATCGGCCGGGTGATGTGAACGTGTACCGCAAAGACCTGCTGAACGTCCTCGCCGCGCAACCGCGATCGATGTCCTCGATCGCGCGCGAGCTGGGGCTCGCACGGGGTGAGGTCGAGGACGATCTGCGTCACCTGATTCAATCGGCTCGCGCCGCCGGGCACCGCGTGATCGTGGAGCCGGCGCGCTGCCGCCGATGCGGCTTTACATTCGCGGAGGACAAGCTGTCGAAGCCTGGCAAGTGTCCGGACTGCCGCGGCACCTGGCTGTACGAGCCTCAAATCAGCATCGAACGCGTATAATTCCCGCTGCTTCAGGCCGTGGCTCGTCAAGCCGGCAAGGGCGCGCTCGGCATGGCGCGGGAGGGCGGCTGGTGACCCGTGAGGAGATCGTCTCGTTGTTCGCCCGCTGTCAGGACGCGATGGAGCGGCGGGATGCCGCGGCAATGGCCGCGCAGCACGCCGGCACCTGCGTCATGGAGAGTCCCACGGCCGGCGGCTCGGTCACCGGCCGATCGGCCATCGCGCAGGTCTACGAGTCGTGGTTCCGGGGCTTCCCGGATCTCGTGGCGACGACCGACGAGCTGTTGATCGATGGGGATCGGGTCGCGCAACTATGGACCGTCAGCGGCACCGACACGGGCGGCTTCCTCGGGCTGCCGCCGACCGGTAAGCCGTTTAAGATTCCGCTGTTGTGGCTGTGCACCGTGCAGGAGAACCTGATCACGCACTCGCACCCCATCTACGATTTCACGGGGATGCTGGTGCAGATCGGCGTGCTGAAAACGAAGCGCGTGTGAGGGGGAGGTGGCATGAGTCGCGACGAGATCGTCAGGATGTTCGCGCTGCGGCACGACGCCATCAACCGCCGCGACCTCGACTTCATCGTCAGCCAGCACGCGACGGACTGCGAACAGATCAGTCCGCTGGCGGGCGGGACGGTCAAGGGGCGCGAGGCGATCGGCAAGTTGTACGGCACGTGGTTCAAAGGCTTCCCTGATGCCGTGTGGGCCTATGAGGAGCTGCTGATCGACGGCGATCGGATCACCGAAATGACCACGCAGTCGGGAACCGATACCGGCGGGTTCATGGGACTTCCGCCGACCGGCAAGCCGTTTCGGGTGCCGGTCGTGTGGCTGTTCACCGTGAACAACCAGCAGTTCACGCACGCGCGGCCCATCTACGACTTCACGGGCCTGTTGGTACAGATTGGTTTGCTTAAGGCGAAACCGGCGTGAGCGACACGTACACAAACGCCGCCGACGCGCCGCGGCTGCTGATCACCGACACCCTCGGTCAGCGGATGATCGCGATCGACAAGCCGACGCTGACGCTCGGCCGCCGCAGCGAGACCGACATCCGCGTGCAGGGCGCGGGCGTGTCCCGCCTGCACGCCGAAATCGTCACCGAGAACGGCGTGTCCCGCCTGCGCGACTGCGAGTCCCGCTTCGGCACGTTCGTCAACGGCGAGCGAACCACCGAGCACGCGCTCGTGCATGGCGATCGCATCCGCCTGGGCCAGTCCGACGACACTGAAATCGTCTTCTTCCTCGGGGACGAAGCGCCCTCGCAGGAGCGCAGCGCCGTCGCCGCAGCCAGCGAGATCCGGCACATGGCCGGCCTGCTGGAGGGTCTGCGCGCGCTCGGATCGGGGCGCGTGCTCGACGACGTCCTCACGCTCGTGATCGATTCGGCAATCGACGTGACCGGCGCCGAGCGCGGATTCATCATGCTGGCGAACCCGCAGGGACAGCTCGAGTTCAAGCTCGCGAGGGCACGCGGCCACCTCACGCTCTCCGGCCGCACGTTCGCGACCAGCCGGAAGATTCCCGAAACCGTGTTCGCCACCGGTCAGGAGGCGATCGTCGAGGATCTGCTCGACGGCGATCTGGCGCACCTGCACACCGGCACCGTGGCGTTGGGAATCCGACACGTGCTCTGCACGCCGCTGCGTCTGGTGCGGTACCTGGAGCGCGCGGAAGAGCGCACGGATGAAAACATCGGGGTGCTCTATCTCGACAGCCGCGAGCGCGGCGCGCTGCGGTCGGCGGCGGCGCGGGCGGCGCTCGAGACGCTCAGCACGGAAGCGGCGGTCGCGATCGAAAATGCGCGGTTGTACCGTGAAGCGGACGAGCGATCGAAGCTCGAGCAGGAACTGAAGGTCGCCGCAGCCATTCAGCAGTCGCTGCTGCCGGCCGCAGGCCGAACCGGGGACTTCTTTACGATCGCGGGGGCCTCGGTACCGTGCCGGGCCGTTGGCGGCGACTTCTTCGATTACGTCGATCTCCCGACCGGGCAGTTCGGTTTCATCCTCGGCGATGTGGCCGGCAAGGGCTCGCCCGCCGCGCTGCTGGCGGCGGCGCTGCTCGGCATGTTCAGCGCTGAGGCGACGTATCAGCAGAGCGCCGCGCCGCTGCTCACGCGGCTCAATCGCGGGCTGTTCCGCCGCGCGATCGAAGCCCGCTTCCTGACGACGTTTTACGCGATGCTCGGGCCGGATGGATCCCTCACCTATTCGAACGGCGGCCACAACGCGCCGATGCTGGTGACGGCCGACGGGGTGCGGCGGCTCGAGACGGGCGGCGTGGTGCTCGGTCTCTTCGAGCACGCGGAGTTCGAGGAGGAAACCCTCTCCCTCACGCCCGGCGACATCGTCGTCGCGTTCAGCGACGGCGTGAGCGAAGCGATGAACGAGAGCGGCGAGGAGTTCACCGACGAGCGGCTGATCGCCGCTATCGAAACGCACCGCACGAAGACGCCGCAGGACATGCTGGACGCGCTGCTCGTCGACGTGCGGGCCTTCTGTGGCCAGGCGACGCCGAACGACGATGTGACGATGGTGGTGGTCCGCTACGACGGGTGACCGCGAGCGTCGCGAGCGATTAATTCACGCCGGCAGAACGTGCGGTGTCGCGCTGTAGCTGGATTCCGCGGACGCGCGACGTGATGATGCGCTGCCCGTCCCAGAGAATTTCCATGCGGAGCCCCAGGCCGATCCACCCCAGCTTGAGGAAGCTGCCGCCAAAGCCGGAGCCGGCGAACCGGACCTCGGTCGGTTCCGGGAAGAACCGACCGCCCTGGATGAGCACCCGGGAACTGCCGGCTTCGAGGGGAATGATGCGGTAGACCGAATTCTCCGTGCGCGCCAGCAGCGTCGCGAGCGTCTCGACGTCGCGGACGTGGAGGCCATCGGCATTGGAGACATCCTCGGCGAAACCGTCGAGGGTGCACCGTTTCGGGACGACCGTGCTCGTCTCGCCGGTGCCGGGCCGGAGCCGTGAAACCGTGGACTCAAAAGGTGACCGCATCGCGCACCTTTAGTGTGCAACAACCGCGCCGATTTCGGACAGCAATATTTCACGGGAACACTAGTCTCATTTGCGACGAAAAGGCGAAAACACGAAAAAATGGTACCGTTTTCGTGATTTCGTGCGCGTTTATGAGACGGGCTCTAATGTCGGAAATGACGCCTGCCGGTAAGAACCATCGCCAGGCCGTGTTCGTCGGAGGCGGCGATCACCTCCTGGTCACGGAGAGATCCGCCGGGGTGGATCACCGCGGTCGCTCCGGCCGTCGCCACCGCGTCGACTCCGTCGCGAAACGGGAAAAAGCCGTCAGTGGCGGCGACGGATCCGGCGAGCCCCTGTGTCCCCCGTGCCGTCATCACCGCGACATTGACCGCATCGACGCGGCTCATCTGCCCGGCCCCGACTGCCAGCGTCTGCTCACGGTTCGCGAACACCACGCAGTTGGATTTCACATGAGCGCACACTCGCCAACTGAATCGCAGCGCCTCCCATTCGTCGCCGGTCGGCTGCCTCCGGCTGACGACGCGAAACCCCTGAGGTAGCGCACCGGGCGTCCATACGGTACGCGCTTCGACCACGGCGTCCCGCTCCTGGACCAGCATCGCCCCCAGAATGGAACGAAGCTCGAACGCCAATGCGGTTGCGGCGCTGCAATCGGCGATCACCACCCGCATGTTCGGCTTTCGCCTCAGAATCTCGCGCGCCTCCTCGTCCGCCGCGTAAGCGACCACGCAATCGATCTTCGTGGACGTGAGCGCCTGCGCCGTCACGACGTCGATGCTGCGGTTCAGCGCGACAATGCCGCCGAACGCGCTCAAACTGTCTGCCTCGCGCGCACGGACGTATGCTTCGGCGATCGTGGGGCCGACGGCGACGCCGCAGGGGTTCGTGTGCTTGATCACGGCCGCCGCCGGCTCGCCGAACTCGAGCACGATGCGGGCGGCGGCATCGAGATCCAGGAGATTTGTGTACGAGAGCTCTTTTCCCTGAAGGATGGTGACGCCGCCGAATCCGGACCTCACGTCTGCGGCGCGGTACCACACGGCGCGTTGATGCGGGTTCTCTCCGTAACGCAGGTCGCGGATCTTCTCGAGCCGCAGGTCGAAGCGGTCGTTGAACTCCAACGTCGGGCGGAAGTAGGAGGAGTCCAGCTCTGTGCGTTCCAGCCCATGTTCACTGACGTTCACCTGAAGCAGCGCGGCCGTGATCGTCGAATCGTACTCGGCCGTGTGCGCGAACGCTTTCACCATCAGCTCATAGCGGAACTCGAGCGTCGGCCCTTCGTCCAAAGCTGCGAGCAAACGCGGGTAATCCGATGCGTCCACGACGATCAGCACGTCCCGGAAATTTTTCGCCGCCGCGCGCACCAGCGACGGCCCGCCGATGTCGATCTCCTCGATGAGCGCCTCGAACGGCGTGCTCGCCTTCGCCGCGGCTCTGGCGAACGGATAGAGATTGACCACGACGAGGTCGATCAGGCCGATCCCGTGCCGCTCGAGCGACGCGAGGTCGTCCGGACGGTCGCGCCGGGCGAGGATGCCGGCGTGAATCGTCGGATGGAGCGTCTTCACGCGGCCATCCATTATTTCCGGAAAGCCGGTTACGTCCGACACGCTGGTGACCGGCAGTCCCGCGTCGGTCAGGGCGCGGGCGGTGCCCCCGGTCGAGACGAGCGTGAACCCGCGCGCGACGAGGCCGCGTCCGAGGTCGGCGATGCCGGTCTTATCGGAGACGCTCAGCAGGGCTCTTGGCATAATCGGAAAAGTCCAGTATCATCTCACTCGACGCCGGGCGGGCCTGGCGCCGTAAGGAAAAGGCCGCAGACGCGGCCTTTTTTTTTGCCAGCGGCCGGATTTTTCATCCGGGATTTCCCCGGTACCGGCGGGGTTGGTTTTGGGCGCGACGATAGTGTGGCGTCCCAGTAACACAGGAAGAAGAACGATGCGCATCACAGGCAAGGTCAAGTGGTTCAACAACGCGAAGGGTTACGGATTCATCGAACGCGAAGGAGGTAGTGACGTCTTCGTGCACTACTCGGCCATTTCCGGCGACGGCTTCCGCTCGCTCGAGGAAGGCCAGGCAGTCGAGTTCGAGATCGTCGACGGCCCCAAAGGCCCGCAGGCCGGCAACGTCACCAAAATCTAGTCAACCCCGCGCGACCGGGTGCCCTGACGGGTGCCCGGTCACTCTTCCCCGCCGCCCTTGAGGGCGCGGGCCGTAAAGCTCACCTTTCCATCCTTCAACATCACGCGGAACGCCACTTCGCTGCTGCCGCTCTGCTGAAGTTTGTTGACCTGGCTTTTCACCAGCTCGGCGAACTTGTGAAACGGCGGCGCCTCCTGACCGCTCTCACGCCGCGCCTCGACGAGCGATTCGAACAGATCGTGAAGCCGATCCATCTCCTTCAACGGGTTCTGGAAGGTCGTGACGTAGAGGATGCGATCCTTCGGGCGTTCGGGCGCCGGCTTATCGCGGGGCTTCACCACGAACGGCCCCGGTCGTCCCTCTTCGCGCGCGCGAAGGCCGCGGTCCCAGAGATCGACGAGCGTGGCGAATCGTGACTGCAGTGTGGAGAACCGGAACCGGTCGCCGGAACTCTGAATATAGGCGCGATCGTACTGCTTCACGATCGCTTCGACGCGGCTCCGGGTTTCCCACGGCGGCTTTGGCAGCCGGCCGGAGAAAAACATGTTGTATTCCACTTCGAGGCGCTTCAGCTCGACTTCGAGCCGCTGCAGATCGTTGGCGATTGGTGTAGGTTCGGCCAAGGGCTTTACCGCGGGATGAGAAACCACACGAGCGGCAGCCACAGCTCGCGCGCGTACGGCACCGGCCGATCGTCGATGAGCACCTCAGTGGCGTCAGACCGCCCGACGATGGCGAACAGATCGCGCAGGCGGGGGGCGTCGCTCGACCAGAACCGCGCACGGTGGCGGAAGGCCGTCCCGGCGCCGGTCTCGCGGTACTCCGCAGACCCCCGGGCGATCTCGATCGCCCGCGGAAAATCCGGCACGGCGAGCGCCGGGAACACGAGCGTGATGGAAAACGGCCGCGGCGTGGCGCCAAACAGCGCGTCGTGCAAATCCGGATCGAGCGAGGCAAGCTCCGCTTCTGTCGGCTGCTCCGGCAGATCGGCGTACGGCCAGAAGCGCTCGAGCGGTCTGAATTTTGGCGGATCCGAAGTCATCGACTGACGGCTGGGGAGCCAGTAGCATAGCATTTTGCCGATGCCCGAATTTCGCGGTATTCCTTCCATCGACCAGCTGCGCCAGCGGGCGTCGATTCGCGCCCTCGAAACCCGGTTCGGCGGCCGGGCCGTGGTCGACGCCCTGCGCGCGGGCGCCACCGCGGTGCGCGCGTCGATGGCCGGCGGCGACGCCTCGCTCTCGGCCGAGGAAGCGATCGTCGCGCGCATTGAATCGATCGCGGCCGCCCGGCTGGACGACGAGTTTCACCCCTCCCTGCAGCCGGTGATCAACGCGACCGGCGTCATCATTCACACGAACCTGGGCCGTGCGCCACTCGCAGAGGCGGCCATCGCCCGCCTCGTCTCGGTGGCACGCGGGTACTCAACGCTCGAGTACGACGTGGCCCGGGGCGCGCGAGGCCGGCGCGACGTTCACGCGGAAGTGCTCCTCTGTCGGCTGACTGGGGCCGAGGCGGCCGTTGTCGTCAACAACAACGCGGCGGCCACGATGATTGTGCTGGCGGCGGTGGCCGCGGGGCGCGAGGTGATCGTATCGCGCGGGGAGCTCGTGGAGATCGGCGGCGGGTTCCGCGTTCCCGATGTGCTGGCGCAGTCGGGCGCGACGCTTCGCGAAGTGGGAACCACGAACAAAACACGCGTCGCCGACTACGCGGCAGCCATCGGCGAGCGGACGGCGCTGATCCTCCGTGTTCACCCGTCGAATTTCCGCATCGAAGGATTCACCGAGCGGCCGACGCTGGCGGCGCTCGTCGAGGTCGGCGGCCGGTTCGGCGTGCCGGTGGCAGAAGATATCGGCAGCGGTTTTCTCGGAGCGGCACAAACGACCCGGCCTGCCGGGTCACCCTCGCTGCCGCCTGGCGAACCGGCGGTCGAAGACAGCGTGACGGCCGGGGTCGACGTCTGCTGCTTCAGCGGCGACAAGCTCCTCGGCGGACCGCAGGCAGGCATCATCGTCGGTCGCCGCCCCATCGTCGAGCGTATCCGGCGTCATCCGCTGATGCGGGCGCTGCGCGCCGACAAGATGACGTTCGCGGCGCTTGAAGCGACACTCGCCGAGTACGCATCAGGGCGCGCGACTGTCACCGTGCCGGTTCAGCGCATGTTGGCCATCACGGCGGAAGAAATCCGCGCGCGGGCCGCCACGCTCGCCGACGGGATCGGGTCGCTGGCCGGCTGGCGCACTGAGCTGATCGCGGGCGCGTCAGCGGTCGGTGGCGGCAGCGCGCCGGGAGTCGGGCTGCCCACGTGGCTCGTCGCGATCACCAAAGACGGGCTGACCGCCGACGCCCTGGAAGAACGACTGCGGCAGCTGACACCGCCCGTCATCGCGCGGATCGAACAGGACCTGGTGGTGCTCGATCTTCGAACGGTTCTCCCGGATCAGGACTCACAGCTGTGGGGGTTACTCCAGGGCCTGTAAATCACGAACGCACGAAGATCACGGCTGAAGCCCGCGATGCGCCTAGGCCGCCGTCCGAGGACGGGCCGCACCCAGCAACTTCCCCAGCATGCCGCCGAACGTTCCGAGCACCGCCACGATCAGCGACAACATGAAGGGAAGGCCCAGTTCCTCGTCCCAACCGCCCGTTAACTGAAACATGTAGAGCTTCACCGGGTCGTGCCGGATCACGCTCACATAGAGCGCAACGTCGAAAGCCAAACCCAGGGTCGATCCGATCGCATAGGTGACGAGCGCGACCAGTATCCCGCTGCGTGCGCGGCCTGTCCGCCAGGCGCCCCAGGCTCCCGCGAAAACAAAGAGTGCGATCGATGACCAGGTTGTGACCGCCGACCTCGGACCCCAACTGACCGGCGGCGCGAAGGTATCGAGCAGCGATCGACCGCAGTGAAGTGCGGCGAGAACGAGCCCGCATATCAGCGGGGCGCGCAACATGAAGCCAAGCACCTGGCGGACGTACCAGACGTCGGCCCGCAACCGGCCGCGCGACGGGTACACAGTGATGCGGTACTCCTCGATCAGGTCGCCGGACACCGATTCGGCCTCATCGGATCGGACCAGCAGACCGAGCACCGCCTCTGCCCAGCGAGGCGGCCGAATGGAATCGGAGGAGGAACGCTCCATGCCAGGCATCATCATGCGTGCCCTTTCAACGGCCACTTGAGGCCGTGCCACAGGCTGTCCACCGCCGCTCGCGCGGCGTTGAGCGCGCGCAATCCGGCGGGGTGCAGCCGATAGAACCGTCGCGCCCGGCCGCTGCGGACCAGCGTGCCCGATCCGAGGCGAGATGAAACCAGTCCCTTGTTCTCCAGCCGTTCGAGCGTCGCGTGGACGGCCCCGGCCGCGACGTCCCGCTCGAGGCGCGCCTGCACTTCCTTGAGGATCGCGCGGCCGTACGCCTCGTCCCCGAGCCGGACGATGGCGAGGAGCACTGCCTGTTCGAACGCACCGAGCACATCAGCCATTGATGTCTACATTGTAGGCTACAACCACTCCTTGTCAAGCGGGCGAGGAACAGCGATTACAATGTGCCTACACCACAGGAGTCAGCCACATGCGTCGAACCTTGCTCGCCGGACTTACGTGTGCCGTCCTCGCGCTTGCGACACCGCAGGCCGCAGGCAAGCGGTTCATCAACGAGACGGATCTTCTGAAGTTCACCTGGATCGCGGACCCGCAGATTGCGCCTGACGGTTCCCGCGTCGTGTTCGTGCGCGTGACCGTCAACGAGAAGGACAACCGCTACGAGACGTCGCTGTTTTCCGTGCCAGCCAGCGGATCGGACGCACCGCGCCGACTGACATCCGGCGTGCGCGACACAGGGCCGCGCTGGTCGCCTGATGGGAAGCAGATCGCGTTCGTGCGATCGGTCGAGAAAGATGGCCGACCCCAACCCGGACAGATTTATCTGCTCGGAATGGATGGCGGCGAAGCACGCGCGCTGACGGATCATCCAAACGGCACGAGCGAGCTGACATGGTCACCTGACGGGAAGCGGATCGCTTTCAACAGCGAGACGGTACCGGAGGATGCCAAGAAGTCCGAGGCGCCCAAAAGCGACGTCAAGGTCATCACGCGAGCTGAATACCGTTCCAATGGCAAGCCGGACTACGTCGACTCCGCGCGTCACACGCATATCTTCACGATCGACGTGTCGAGCGATACGACCGACAAGCCTCAGCCGAAGCAAATCACCGACGGCGAGTTCGACGAGCAGGGCGCGGTGTGGGCGCCGGACGGAACGAAAATCTATTTCTCGTCGGACCGCGTGCCCGAGTCGTACTACGTGCCCGATGATTCCGATCTCTACAGCGTGTCGTCATCCGGCGGCTCGATCACGAAGGTTGCCCACATCGAGGGCACCATCACGAACGTGTCGCCGTCACCCGACGGCAAGCGCCTTGCGTTCGTCGGCACGCTGCACGGCAATCCGGTCCGTTCGTACAGTCAGCCTGACCTCTGGGTGATGGACCTGGCGCCAGAGGCGACGCCGATCAACCTCACTGCCGCCTATGATTTCGACATCGGCGGTGGTATCGGCGGCGATCAAGCGGCGCCGCGCGGTCAGAATCCCAGGCCAATCCTGTGGTCACGCGACGGTTCGTCATTGATCGTCGTGTCGGAGGAACACGGCAGTGCGAACTTGACGCGCGTTGACATTGCCACGAGAAGGACCCAGCCGTTGACCAACGGCCACCAGAGTGTCATGGCCTACAGTGCGACGTCGAACGGGGCCACTGTCGCCGCCGCGATCTCGACGCAGGCGAACATCGGAGATATCGCCATCGTCCCCGTCGCCGACACCATTTCGGCACCGAGGCAGATCACGAGGGTCAACGAGGGCCTGTTCAAAGACATCCAACAAAGCGAGCCGGAGGAACTCTGGTACCGCTCATTCGACGGGAAACAAATCCAGGCCTGGATTCTGAAGCCGCCGGACTTCGACGCGAGCAAGAAGTACCCGATGATTCTCGAGATTCATGGAGGGCCGCATTCGGCGTACGGGAACACGTACACGCACGAGTTCATGTGGATGGCCGCGAAGGGTTATGTCGTGCTGTTTACGAATCCTCGCGGCAGCACGTCGTACGGCCAGGACTTTGGCAACATCATCCAGTTTCATTACCCGGGCGACGACTACAAGGATCTGATGGCTGGCGTCGACGAGCTCCTGAAGCGTGGCTACATCGATGCCAATCGTCTCGGCGTCACCGGCGGCAGCGGCGGCGGACTGCTGACAAACTGGACGATCACGCAGACCCAGCGGTTCAAGGCGGCGGTCTCGCAGCGCGACATCGCCGACTGGTACGGCTTCTGGTTCACGGCCGACTTTTCTCAGTTCCAGCCGGGATGGTTCCACAAAGCCCCGTGGGAGGACCCACAGGACTTCGCCGCCCGCTCGCCAATCACGCACGTGGCAAACGTGACGACGCCCCTGATGTTGGTGTTGGGGGACGCCGACTATCGCACGCCGCCGGGCGAGGGCGGCGAGATGATGTTCCGCGCGTTGAAATACCGGAAGATTCCCACCGTCATGGTGCGGTTCCCCCGCGAGAACCACGAGCTCTCGCGTTCCGGCGAGCCCCAGCACCGGGTCGAACGCCTGCGCCATATCGTGAGCTGGATGGATCAGTGGCTTCAGGGCAAGAAGGCAGGCTAGAAGATGGTACTGATCGACGCGGCGGCCCAGTCAAGGACGCGCGCGGGAAGAATGCCGAGATAGAAGACGAGAATCGCAGACACGACGAGCGCCGCGCCGGCCAGTTTCGGCACCTCGGGAAACCGCGCGGGCGACTCGGTTGGCGTCATGTACATCATCACCACGATGCGCAGATAGAAAAAGACCGAGACGACGCTCGTCAACACGCCGATGATGGCCAGCCAGTAATAACCGGCCTTGATGGCGGCGCTGAAGACGTACCACTTGGCGATGAAGCCGGCCATCGGCGGAAACCCGCCGAGCGACAGCAGAAAGACCGTCATCAGCCCGGCGAGCACGGGATGCTCGGTCCACAGGCCTGCGTAGTCGCGCACCTGATCGTTGGGCCAGTCGGCGGTATCGAGGAGCGCGATGATGCCGAACGCGCCCAGGTTGCTGACGGCGTACGCGAGCAGATAAAAGAGGAGCGCCCCCTTGCCCACGTCGTTGGCCGACACCAGCGCCACCAGCAGATAGCCGGCGTGCGCGATGCTGGAGTACGCCAGCATCCGCTTGACGTTTGATTGCACCACCCCGACAACCGTCCCGAGCATCATCGTCGCGGCGGCGATCACACAGATGATGCCGCTCCACTCACCGCGCAGCGGCTCGAACGCCGAAAGAAAGACGCGAGCGAACGCCGCGAACGCCGCCGCTTTGACGCCGGTGGACATGAAGCCGGTGACCGCCGGCGGCGCGCCTTCGTAGGCGTCTGGCGTCCACATCTGGAAGGGCACCGCCGAGATCTTGAACGCGAAGCCGACGAGCAGCAGCGCAACGGCGAGCAGTGTCATCGGAGTCGGCGAGGCGGCCTGGGCGGCGATGAGGCTGCCGATGCGGTCGAGCCGCGTGCTGCCGGTCAATCCGTAGGTAAAGGCAATCCCGTACAGGAAGAATGCGCTCGAGAACCCGCCGAGCAGGAAGTACTTGAACGCCGCCTCGGTGGCGGTCGGCTTGTCGCGGCGGATGCCCGTCAGCACGTACACGGCCAGCGACAGCACTTCGAGCGCCAGAAAGATGACCAACAGATCCGTGGCGGTCGCCATCAGGATCATGCCCGCGATGGCAAACAACATCAGCGCGTAGTACTCGCCCTGAGGCAACCCTTCCCGCTCGACAGTGGGCGCGGAAATCGTGAGCGAGAGCAGTCCGACGATGATGAGAATCCACGTCACGAACAGCCCGAAGTTGTCGGCGACGACGACGCCGAAGCTGGTGGCGTGGCTGTTCCACAGCGCGGCGGCGGCGACACCCGCGCCGACGAGGCCGATGACTCCGAGCGGCGCAATCGGCATGCGCTCACCCGGCTCGCGAAAGGCTTCCGCGATCATGGCGGCGATGGCGGTCGCTGCCACGCAGCACATGGGCACGATGGCGATGAAGGACGAGAACATCAATTCCTAATTGCCTGTATCTGCACCGGCGCTCCCTGGCGGACCTGATTCAACATCCGCTCGACGGAGGGTCCGATCGGCCTGAGGAAGATATTGGGCAGCACGCCCATCAGCACGATCATCGCGACAATGGGCACCAGAATCGCCCATTCGCGCGGCGAGAGGTCGCGCATCGCGGCGTTCTTCTCGTTGTGCACCGGCCCGTAGTTCACCCGCTGAAACATCCACAACATGTAGGTCGCCGACAGAATGACGCCGGTGGCCGCGAATCCCGCGGCGCGCGGGCTCCAGCGGAAGGCGCCGAGCAGAATCAGAAACTCCCCGACGAACCCGTTCAGTCCGGGCAACCCGATCGACGACAACGTCACGATCAGGAACACTGCGACCAGGTGGGGCACGACGCGCTTGAGTCCGCCGTACTCGGATATCAACCGGGTGTGACGGCGGTCCGACAGCATGCCGACGATCAGGAAGAGTCCCCCGGTGCTGACACCGTGGTTGAGCATCTGATACACGGCACCCTGCACACCCTGCGTGTTCATCGCGGCAATGCCCAGCACGACGAAGCCCAGATGGCTGACGCTCGAATAGGCGACCAGTTTCTTCATGTCGGGCTGAACCATCGCCACGAGCGCGCCGTAAATGATCCCGATAACCGCCAGCAGCGCAAGATAGGGGGCGAAGAACGCCGCGGCGCGCGGGAAGAGCGGGAAGGCGAACCGCACGAGCCCGTACGTGCCCATCTTGAGCAACACGCCGGCCAGGATCACCGATCCCGCCGTCGGCGCTTCGACGTGCGCGTCGGGCAGCCAGGTGTGAAACGGGAACAGCGGCACTTTGATCGCGAACGCCAGCGCGAACGCCAGGAAGCACCAGAACTGCATTTGCGCTGGAATCTGGAGGTCGTACATCTTGAGGAGGTCGAAGCTGTACGCGCCGGTCGCGGCGTTGTGCAGAGAGGCCAGCGCCAGAATCGCGAGGAGCATCAGCACGCTGCCGGCCATCGTGTACAGGATGAACTTCACGGCGGCGTAGACGCGGCGGTCGTAGCCCCAGATGCCGATCAGGAAGTACATCGGGATCAGCATCGCGTCCCAGAAAACGTAGAAGAGGAACAGATCGAGCGAGACGAAGACCCCCATCATTGCGGACTCGATCAGGAGGATGAAGATACAGAACGCCTTCGTTTTTCTGTGCACCGATTCCCAGGAGCTCAGCAGGGCCAGCGGCGTGAGAAAGCCGGTCAGCACGAGCAGCAGCAGGCTGATGCCGTCAACGCCAACGGCATAGCTGATGCCGAACTCTGGGATCCATGCGTGACGCTCGACGAACTGAAATTCCGCCGACCCGGCATTGAACCGGCTCCAGAGCAGCAGCGTTTCCGCGAACACCAGCACCGAGACGGCGAGCGCGATGTTGCGGACGAGTGCCTCGTTGTGCTCATCGTCTCTCACGAGGAGCAGCAGGATTGCGCCCGCGACCGGCAGAGCGATGAGAGAGGTCAGTATCGGAAACGGCATCAGATGCAGTCCAATGCACAATGCTCAATGCGCAATGCACATTGTGCGTTCGACATTGTGCATTTCATCGTCGGGATTACCGCCACACGTAGTACCCCACTATCAGCACCACACCAAGCAGCACAGAGACTGCGTACACACGAACCGAGCCGGTCTGAATCCGCCGGAGCACCTCGCTGCCGCCGCCGACGATGTCGCCGACGCCGTTCACCGCCCCATCGATGACGCGGACGTCGACACCTTTCCACAACCCGTCCTCAGACACGATCCGAATCGGCTGGACGATCGCCTGGTCGTAGATCTCGTCAACGTAGTACTTGTTCTCGAGCACCCGATGGACACCGGCAAACCGCAGCGCCATCTCGTCCGCCGCGCGCCGGTGTCGGAGGAAGAAGTAGAGCGCGATGCCGATGCCACTCATCGCGACAGCGGTCGAGACCACCATCAGCGTGCCTTCGAGGTGACTGTCGGTCGCCGCTTCCGCCCGCTCGGCTCCTGCCGCCTCACGCGCGGTGAAGCTTGGTTCGAGGAACCGCTCCAGCCGGTTCGATCCGGGCACTCCGACATACCCCGCGAGCACGGAACCAATGGCCAGGACGACGAGCACGAACGCCATCGCCGGGGGCACATCGTGCAAATGACGATGATTGCTCGGTGCCAGGTGCCCGGGTGCTGAGTGCTCCGGTGCGGCATGCTGTGGTGCGCCCTGCGCCCGCTCGCCGTGGAAGGCCAGGAATTGGACCCGGAACATGTAGATCGCGGTCAGCAGCGACGTCAGGAGACCCACCGTCCACAGCCACACGTGTCCGCCCGCGAACGTCCGGTACAGAATCTCGTCCTTGCTGAAGAATCCGGACAGGAGCGGCACGCCGGCGATCGCCAGGGCCCCGATGAAGAACGTCCAGTACGTGATCGGCAACTCGCGCTTCAGCCCGCCCATCCGCCTCAAATCCTGCTCGCCGGCCAGCGCGTGAATCACCGCGCCCGACCCGAGAAACAGCAGCGCCTTGAAGAACGCGTGCGTGAAGAGATGGAAGATGCCGGCCGCCCAGGCGCCCACGCCCATCGCCAGGAACATGTAACCGAGCTGCGACACGGTGGAGTACGCCAGCACGCGCTTGATGTCGTTCTGCACCAGAGCGATGGTCCCGGCCATGAGCGCGGTCGCCGTGCCGACGATCGCAACAATCGTCAGCGTCTGCGGCGCGTGCCCGAAGAGCACTGCGTTGCGCCCGATCATGTACACCCCCGCCGTCACCATCGTCGCCGCATGAATGAGCGCCGAGACGGGCGTCGGGCCTTCCATCGCGTCGGGGAGCCAGACGAACAGCGGAATCTGCGCCGATTTACCGGTGGCGCCGACGAACAGCAGCAACGTCAGCATCGACAGCGTGCCGAACGTGGTCTCCGGACCGAGCGTCGCGAGAGACCGGGCGATTTCCTGGAAGTCGAGCGTGCCGAAACGGACGAACGCGAGCAGCATGCCCAGGATGAAGCCGAAGTCGCCGATGCGGTTGACGATGAACGCCTTCTTGCCGGCATCCGACGCCGACGGCTTCTGATACCAGAAGCCGATGAGCAGGTACGAGCAGAGGCCCACGCCTTCCCACCCGACGAACATCACCAGGAAGTTCGAGCCGAGCACGAGGACGAGCATGAACGCCGCGAATAAATTGAGATACGAGAAATACCGGGCGTATTCGGAGTCGCTCTCCTCGTGCATGTAAGCGGTCGAGTAGATGTGGATGAGCGATCCGATGCCGGTGACGACGAGGATCATCAACGCCGACAACGGATCGAGGCGGAGCGTAAAGCTCACGTTGAAGTCGCCGGAGGTGATCCAGGTGAAGACCGCCTGCGTGATGGCGCGAGATTCAGTCGGCAGCGAGACGAGGCGCCAGACCGCGATCGCCGACACACCGAACGACACGAGCATCGAGCCGCACGCGACCTGGCCGGCCGCAGCCTTGCTGATCCGCCGGCCGAAGGAGGCGTTCAGCAGGAAGCCGACGAGCGGGAGGAGCGGGATCAGCGTCACCATTTGAGCGTCGAGAACGAGTCCGGGTTGAGCGATTCGCGATGGCGGAACAGACCGATGACGATCGCGAGACCGACGGCCGCTTCGGCGGCCGCCACCGTCATCACAAAAAAGACGATGATCTGGCCGTCTACCGCGCCGAGCGCGCGGCCGAAGGCGATGAAGGTGAGGTTCACCGCGTTCAGCATGATCTCGATCGAGAGCAGAATCGTGATCAGATTTCGGCGAACGAAGACCCCCGCGGTGCCGATGGCGAAGAGAATCGCCGAGAGCACGAGATAGTCGTTGAGCGTCGGTGTCATGACGAAGGCCTGCTGCGGCCCGGGCGCGTGCCCGGCTCGCGGCGGGCGAGCACCACGGCGCCCACCATCGCCACCAGGATCAGCACCGAGGTGACCTCGAAGGGAAACGCGTAATCGGTAAACAGCGATCGTCCAATCGTGCGGACGGAGCTGACGGCGCCGCCAGCGAATACACCCGACTCGCCGCCGTTCTTCGTCAAGGCCCACACCAGCTCGACGACCAGTGCGGCCGCGAGGACGCCGCCCAAGACTCTCACGCGGCCGGCCGCGACGCTGCGCCTGCCGCCGGCGATCCGCAGCAGATCCTGCTCCGTGTCCTCGTGCGGCGCGTTCAACAGCATGACGACGAACAGGAACAGCACCATGATCGCGCCGGCGTACACGATGATCTGAATGACGGCGACAAACGGCGCGTCGAGCAGCACGTACAGCCCCGACAGCGCCCCAAACGACGCAATCAGCAGCAGCACGCTGTACACGGGATTGCGCTGCGCAATGACGAGCAGCGAAGCCACGATCGCGACGGCGCCGAACAGATAGAACAGCATCACTGCACGCCGAAATACAGGACGCCCGCCGCGGTCACGAGCAGGTTGACGACGGCCAGCGGCAGGAGGATCTTCCAGCCGAACCGCATCAACTGGTCGTACCGGTACCGCGGCAGCGTCCAGCGCATCCAGACGTAGAAGAACAGAATGGCCGCGACCTTGATCAGGAACCAGATCCAGCCGAGCGATTCTGGCAGGAACGGCCCGTGCCAGCCGCCAAGAAACAGATCGGTGGCGACGGCCGACACCGTCACCATGTTGATGTACTCCGCGAGGAAGAACATGGCGAAGCTCATGCTGCTGTACTCCGTGTGATAGCCGGCGACCAGCTCCTGTTCCGCTTCCGGGAAATCGAACGGCGCGCGGTTGGTCTCCGCGATGCCGGCAATCATGTAAATAAAAAAGCCGAGCGGCTGCACGAACAGGAACCACCGCGGCAGGAACCCGAGCCAGGTTCCACTCTGCCGGTTCACGATGTCGCTGAGCGACAGCGAATTCGCGATCACGAGCACGCTCGCCAGCGCGAGCGCGTACGACAGCTCGTAGCTGATCATCTGAGCGGACGAACGCAAGCCGCCGATCAGCGAATACTTACTGTTGGAGCTCCAGCCGGCGAGCACGATGCCGTACACGCTCATCGACGAGATCGCGAAGATGACGAGGATCGCGACGTTCACGTCGGCCACCTGCAGGCGCATCGGCTCCCGCAGCAGCCCAAAGAAGGTCGTCGAGGCGCCGAAGGGAACGACGGCGAACGCCGCAAAAGCGGCGGTCGCCGAAATGATCGGCGCAAGCGCAAAGAGCAGCGGATCGGCCGCGCGCGGCCGCAGCTCCTCCTTGAACATCAGCTTGATGATGTCGGCCAGCGGCTGCAACAGTCCTTTCGGCCCGACCAGATACGGACCAACTCGCTGTTGCAGCATGGCGGCCACCTTCCGCTCGACGTACACCATGACGGCCGCCGAATTGAGCAGCATCACGAAGACGAAAAGCGTCAGGCCGATTTGGGCGACGAGCAGCGGTGTCATCAATCGGCGCCCACGGGTTGATGACGCGCGCGCCAGTCGGCGGGCAGCGGGCACCGCCCTTCCTTGATGTGCGCCTCGTATTCGTTCCGAAAATGCTTCAACGTCGTCAACACCGGGGTGACGGCGGCGTCGCCGAACGCGCACAGCGTCTTGCCGGCGATGTTTCCCGAAATGCTCGACAGCAGATCGAGATCGCGCATCTGACCCTCACCGCGCTCGATGCGCCGGAGGATTTTGTACAGCCAGTCGGTGCCCTCGCGGCACGGCGTGCACTTGCCGCACGACTCGTGGCGGTAAAAGTGGAGCAGGTTTTCCGCCAGCCACACCATACAGGTGGTGTCGTCGAGCACGACGAGGCCGGCCGATCCGAGAAGGGAGCCCGCCTTCTGCACGCCGTCGAAGCTGGCCTGCGTGTCGAGCTGATCGGGCAGCAGAATCGGGACGGACGAACCGCCGGGAATGACCGCCTTGATCGTCCGTCCGTCGCGCGCGCCTCCGGCGTGCTGCTCGATGAGCTCGCGGAGCGTCGTGTGCATCGACGCCTCGTAGACGCCAGGACGCTTCACGTGTCCGCTGACGCAGTACAGCTTCGGCCCGCCGTTTTTTTCCGGACCCAGACCGGCGAACCACTCCGCGCCGTTCAAGAGAATCAGCGGCACGTTACACAGCGTCTCGACGTTGTTGACCGCGGTCGGACAGTTGTACAGACCGACGACGGCGGGAAACGGCGGCTTGTTGCGCGGCTGCGCGCGCTTGCCTTCGAGCGATTCGAGCAGCGCCGTCTCTTCTCCGGCTTCGTAGGCGCCGGCGCCGCGGTGGACGTACACGTCGCAGTCGAAACCGGAGCCCAGCACGTTCTTCCCGAGAAATCCCCGAGCGTAGGCGTCGTCAATCGCCCGTTCGAGGATGTGCTGCACGTGCAGGAACTCGCCGCGGATGTAGATGTAGGCGATCCGTGCCCCGATGGCGTAGCACCCGATCGCGCATCCTTCGATGAGCAGGTGCGGGTTGCGCTCCATCAGCAGGTGATCTTTGAATGTCCCGGGCTCGCTCTCGTCCGCGTTGCACGCGATGTATTTCGGGTTCGGCGACTTCTTGTCGACGAACTGCCATTTCATG
The DNA here is from genome assembly GCA_041485905.1 of Vicinamibacteria bacterium. Lineage (GTDB taxonomy): Bacteria > Acidobacteriota > Vicinamibacteria > Vicinamibacterales > CAVVIG01 > JAHFUI01. The sequence goes on along the minus strand of JBGPKK010000015.1, from coordinate 14,583 downwards.
CCGGTCGGAAAGCCGGCGCCGCCGCGTCCGCGCAGGCCTGAGGCCTTCACGATCTCGATCACCTCGTCCGGCTTGAGAGCGAGCGTTTTCCGCAGTGCCTCATACCCCTGGTGCTGCAGGTAGAAATCGAGCGTGAAGGCATTCGGCTCGCGCACGTATTTGGTCAGGATGGGATCCAACGTCTCTCACTTGGCGCTGGGGCCCCACCCCCAGCGCGTGTGCCTTCGCGGCCCTCGCCGCTCGGCATTGTTTGCCGCGGCTGCCCACTTGGAGCAGCGCCGCTCTCGGTCCTTCAGCCCTTCGCCCTCTCAACCACGTGATGACACCCCGACAGGGCGGCTTCCCCGCGTGTGCGCAGATCGTCGATCAGCCTCGACGCGTCCCCCGGCTTCAGGCACTCGTGCCACCCATCGTTCACCATCACGACCGGCGCACGGTCGCACGCGCCGAGGCATTCCACCTCGATCAGCGTGAAGGTCCCGCTCGGGTCGGTCTGCCCGGGGGCAATTCCGAGCTTTCCCGAGATCTCCTCGGTCACCCGCTCGGCGCCGTTCAGCGCACACGAGAGCGTCCGGCAGACCTGGAGCACGAAGGTGCCGACCGGTTTCGTGTAGAACATCGTGTAGAACGACACGACGTCCTCGACGTCGGCCGCCGTGATCGCGAGCAGGCCGGCGACGTACCGCATCGCGTTTGGCGTGATGTACCCGAGCTGGCGCTGCACGAGATAGAGGGCCGGCAGCACCGCCGATCGCTTCCGATCCGACGGATATCGTTTGACGATCTCGTCGAACCTCGCGCGGTGTTCCGGCGTGTAGACGAAGGGCTCGCCCTCCGCTTCGAGTTGGCGCTCCGACGTATGGAAGGTCGCGTAATCGATCAGCGGATGAAACGTCACCGGTCCACGTCACCCATGACGACGTCAATCGATCCGATGACGGCGATGACGTCCGCAATCAGGCCGCCCACAATCATCGGTTCGAGCGCCTGGCAGGCCAGCAGTGAAGGGGCACGCGACTTGACCCGCCACGGCCGGTTCGTGCCGTCCGACACGATGTAGAAGCCCTGCTCGCCGCGGGGCCCTTCGACCGGCACGTACGCCTCGCCCGAGGGCACCGTGAACCCCTGCGAGTAGATGAGGAAGTGCTGGATGAGCGCCTCCATCTCCGTGTAGACGCGATCCTTGGGCGGCGGCGTGATGCGCGGATCGTCTATCGCAAAAGGGCCGGTCGGCGTGATGCGCTCGAGCGCCTGCCAGCAGATCTTCACGCTCTCTTTCATCTCCGCCACCCGCACCAGATAGCGCGAGTACGCGTCGCCGCGGCTCTGGGTCGGGACGGCGAAATCGTAGGTGTCATATCCCATGTACGGAAAATACCGGCGTACGTCGTAGTCGACGCCGGCCGCGCGCGCGATCGGCCCCACCAGACCGTACGCCACCGCATCGGCTTTCGAGATGACGCCCACCTCCTGGGTGCGCTTGAGATAGATCTCGTTGTTGGTCAGCAGATCTTCGTACTCGTGCAGCTTTGGCAGGAACCGATCCAGAAACGCGCGTACGGCGTCATGGAACCCGCGCGGCAGATCTTCGCGGAGGCCGCCCACGCGCATGTAGCTCGGGAACATGCGGAAGCCGGCCAGCATCTCGTTGATGTTCAGCAGCAGCTCGCGCTCGCGGAAGCAGTAGAGCATGACCGAGATCGCGCCGACCTCCATGCCGTGGGTGCCCAGCCACACGAGATGGCTGTTGATGCGCTGCAGCTCGGCGATGAGCACGCGGATGTTCCGGACGCGTTCGGGGATGTCGATGTCGAGCAGCTTCTCCACCGACAGGCAGAACGCCATGCTGTTGGACTGCGCGCTCAGGTAGTCCATCCGCTCGACCAGCGGGATGACCTGCTGCCACTTCTTCTGCTCGGCGGTCTTCTCGATGCCGGTGTGGAGATAGCCGATGGTGGGCGCCGCCGACAACACAGTTTCGCCGTCGAGCTCCAGCACCAGCCGCAGCACGCCGTGCGTGCTGGGGTGCTGAGGCCCCATGTTGACGGTCATCACTTCGGTCTTGATTTCAGGCATCGGGCAAACTAACTACCACGGAGGACACGGAGGACAGGAGGTTCAAACCTATCGAGACGGTTCAAAATAAATCAACAAGAGATTGTTCCTCCGTGTCCTCAGTGTCCTCCGTGGTGGAGAGCTTTTCATCGCCGCGACAATCGATCCTTCTCCACGTTCGCGCGGAACTGCTCCTCGGTGACCTGCAGCGGCTCGGTGGTCCTGGCCGCCATCCTGATCTGCACCGGATAATCTTTCCGAAGGGGATAGCCTTCCCAGTCCTCGGGCATGAGCAGCCGGCGCGGATCGGGGTGGCCGTCGAACACGACGCCAAACAGATCCCACACCTCGCGCTCGAGCCAGTTGGCGGCCGGCCAGATGCCGCTCACGGTGCCGATGTGCGCGTCCTTTCCCTGCAACCGCACCTTCAGCCGCACGCGCGTGCGTCGCTCGATCGACACGAGCACGTAGACGATCTCGAACCTCGGCTCGCGGGGCCAGTAGTCGACGGCGGTCAGCTCGGCGAGAAAATCGAAGCGCAAGTCCGGCCGGTCGCGAAGCGCCAGCGCCACCCCCGGCAGCTCGTCGCGCGACACGTAGATCGTGGTCTGCAGATCCGTGCTCGCCGCCGGCTCGAAGCGGGCGCCGGGCGCGCCCTCCTGCAGCGACGCGATGAGCGTGGTGACGTCCATTTACGAGAGCTTCTGCTGCGCGATCTTCCGCTGGAGCTGAACGATGCCGTAGATGAGGGATTCGGGCCGCGGAGGACAGCCGGGCACGTACACGTCGACCGGCACGACCTGGTCGACGCCCTGAACGAGGGCGTAGTTGTCGAACACGCCGCCGATCGAGGCGCAGGCGCCCATCGAAATGACCCACTTGGGCTCGGGCATCTGGTCGTAGATGCGCCGCAGCGCCGGCGCCATCTTGCGCGAGAGGCGGCCAGCGACGATCATCAGGTCCGACTGCCGCGGGCTGCCGCGGAACACCTCCGCGCCAAAGCGCGCGATGTCGTAGCGCGAGCAACTCATCGCCATCATCTCAATGGCGCAGCACGCGAGCCCGAAGGTGACCGGCCAGATCGACGAGCGGCGCGCCCACTGCACCATCTTCTCGACGGTCGTCGTCAACACCGGGATTTCCGACTCAAGTCCCATATCGAATGCGTTCCATCAATCTTCGTCAATCTGCAGTCTGCAATCTGCAATCTGCAACCTGCAATTTCAGGCACTCTCACTGCCCCAGTCGAGCGCCCCTTTGCGCCAGACGTAGGTGTAGCCGGCGAGCAACAAGAGCATGAAGAGCACGACCTGCACGAACCCGGGCCATCCGAGATCGCGCAGCGCCATCGCCCAGGGGTAGAGAAACGCGACTTCGATGTCGAACAGCAGGAAAATCATCGCCACGAGATAGAACTTCACCGACATCCGCTCGCGCGCATCGCCAACGGCGGGCATGCCGCATTCGTAGGGCGCCGATTTTTCCGGGGACGGCCGGCTGGGACCGAGCACGCTGGACAGCAGGACCGAGATCACGGCGAACCCGGCGCCGAGCGCGATCATGATGAGGATGGAAAACCAGCCCTGCATGGTGAGTCTTGAGTCGGATCAGACTGCGTGACGACGCTTGTGAACGATTTCGCAAGCCAAGTCACCATGCTAGCGGACGCATTCGGGCAAGTCAACGAACCGGCAGGCGGGTGTCAACGCGAACCGGCAGGCGGGCAACCGAGCCGTCCGTGCCTGCGCACCGACGGCTCGGCGTAGACGGGCGCTCGGCTACCTGGGATCGCCGGGCTCGCGGTTGTTGTGCTTCGCGCGGTAGATCTCGCGGCTGGTCTTGTTCAGATCCTTTTCGAGATCCTTCCGCTCCTGCTTGTTCAAACCGCCGCCGGACTTGCGGTAAACGCGCTCTTCGGCGCGAACGGCCGCTTCGTCGGCCTTCAGCTTGTCGAGCTCGGCCTTCGTGAGCTCTTTGGCTTTCACGCCGTCCTTGATCCGTTCCGTCTGCCGGTGCTCGCGCGCGTTGACGCTGCGCGGGTGATGCTTGGCCGCGCCGCCCTGAGCGAACGAACTGACCGGCGCGACGAGCGCGATCCCGATGGCGGCTGCGACGATGTGACGTCCGAACATGTGCGCCTCCTTGTGGGCTCCGGAATGCTGCCTTCCGAAAGGATTAGACCGTCGGGATCAGCGAAGGTTTAAACCTGGTTCTGTAGGGGACGGTCTTGAGACCGTCCCGCGAGATGTTTAGAGGTATGCCGCTTCCGTCGTCAGCCGCGCGTCCTCGACGGGAGCGCCAACGGTGAAGTGATACAGACTTTGAAAGGCGTGCCCATCGAGCCCGAGCACGTCGTGGACCGGGTCATCGTAGAAGCACCCGATTCCCGTGGCGCGCGCACCGGCGGCCTCCGCTTCGAGGTACAGAATCTGCCCGACGAACCCGGACTCCCAGAACAGGTGGCGGTAGAACGATTCTCCGTGCTCGCGCAGGCTCGCGTCGAACTCCGCCACCATGCCCAGGCTGAAGAAGCCGTCGGCGGCGATGTCCTGGTCGCAGCTCACGCGCCGGGCGAGCGACCGGCAATCACCCCGGGCCAGCAGAAACAGCGGCAGTTGGCCAGCAACCTGCTCCCAGAGGAACTCGCGGCCGCACGCGGCCTTGATGCGCGGCAGCGCGTCTGGATCGCGTGCCAGCCAGTACAACCCGGGCTCGACTCCCTCGACGCGATGCACGAACAGCACGAAGTGCACGCGTGCGGTCCACCACAGGGCATCCCAGGGCGGGTCTGGTCCCGGCATCACGCGTGACAGCATGGTCGTGAACGCGTGGGCGGTGGTCGCCGAGGTCCCGTCGAAGGCGAGCGCGCTGCGACGTTGCAGGATCAGGTCACGCGCGTCGAGCCCGCGGTCCGCCGCTGGCCGATGCGGCACGGCCTCAAGGCCGTGCCCTGCAGGATCGTTGTGGGGGACGGTCTTCAGACCGTCCCTTTGCCCGCGACCGGGATCTTCTGTCGCGCGTGCGACCTGGTCGATGAACGTCCACTCGATGTGAGCGTCGCTCAATCGGCTCGCCCGTCCCGACCACTGCCCGCATTGGATGGCTCCGGCCAGCGCGCGACCGTCACAGAGCGATGTCGGTCGATCGCCGGAGCTCACCGCGATCACACACGCGGGCTCCTCGCGCTCGGCGTCGGCGAAGTCGTCGTCGCGATCGATCCCGGTCACCGCCGCCACGGTTGGCTGCGACCACTGCGGCAGGATGCTCGCACGCCAGCCGACCAGCGCCGCCGCGAGCCGCACGGCCGCCACCGCGTGCCCGAGATCGTGCTGGCAGTACCTGAAGGCGCGTTCGCCGTACTTCCAGGCCTCGCGCCAATGAATCGACGTCAATGCCACCAGCCACACCGCGTCCGGATCGCCCGACGCGGCCTGCCACGCGTCTGCGTCGAAACGGCAGCGGAGCTCGAGCGCGTGCCGATCGGGCGCGTAGTGATACACGGCCGGCGTGTCCGCCAGACCCGCCAGCGGCCCCGCCACGACGTACGCTTCGGTTGGATGGAGGTTGCCGCTCGAGGGATTCACGCGCAGCGCCCAGCGCGATTCACGGAATCGTTTCCACGCGGACAATCCGAGCGCGTGCCGCAACACGTCGCCGATGGCCGACGCTGAGACTGGCAGCGCGCTCAGGGCTGGCCGAAACAGCCGATCGTAGGTGATTCGGGAGTGGGAGGCGAAACCGCGGGACAACGGTAACGGCTGCACGCCGAACGATCGGAAGGGGTTGGGCTGTGATGCCCAATCCAGATATCCGAGCGAGGGAGCGAACCGATTGAAGTGATGCTTGGAGCCGTCGTGGTATTCGGCGGCCGTCACGAATTGATCGCCGCGCTCGCTTTCTCCATGCGCCGCGAGATCTCGTCCATGGCCTGCTGAAGCTGCGCGCGCCGGCGCTCGTGCGCCGTGGCATTGAACTGCCGCTCGAGCTCGGTGCGCGCGAGCCGCAGCGTCTCCAACACGCGCAGCCGCTCCGGATCGCGGACCGTGCGTACGTGTTTCTGTGCGCGCTCGTGCGCCAGGTCTTCCATGCGCTCCTGAATCCGCGCTTCGGCGTCGATCAGTCCCTCGCCTGCGTCTCCCATGCGTCTCCTTTGCTGGCGCAGGACTATACGTCCTGCGGTGCCGCTGTGCCGTCCGGTCCCGGCAGACTTCATCATTATAAGATGGCGCGAATGACCACTCTATCGGATTCCGACGCGCTCGCGCCGTTTCATCCGGCGGTCCGCGCGTGGTTTACGGCGGCATTCGACGCGCCCACTCGACCGCAGGCGCTGGGCTGGCCGGCGATCACGCGTGGCGAGTCGACGCTGATCCTGGCCCCTACCGGAAGCGGAAAAACGCTGTCGGCGTTTTTGTGGTGTCTCGATCGCCTCATGTTCACCGAGCCACCCCCCCAGGCGCGTCGGTGCCGCGTGCTGTATGTGTCGCCCCTCAAAGCCCTGGCGGTTGACGTCCAACGCAACCTCCGCGCTCCCCTGACCGGCATCTCGCAGATCGCCGCCGCCCGCAGCGAGACCTTCGTGACGCCGGCGATCGCCGTCCGCACGGGAGACACGCCCGCCGCCGAGCGCGCGCGTTTCCAGCGCGAGCCGGCCGACATCCTGATCACCACGCCCGAGTCGTTGTATCTGCTGTTGACGTCGAACGCGCGAGAGGTCCTCCGATCCATCGATACGGTGATCGTCGACGAGATTCACGCGCTCGTACCGACCAAGCGCGGCGCGCATCTGGCGCTCTCGATCGAGCGCCTCGCCGTTCTGTGCGATCGCCCGCTGCAGCGGATTGGTCTGTCGGCCACGCAACGGCCTCTCGATGAGGTCGCCAGATTCCTCGGGGGCGTGGCCGAGTCGACAGTCGTCAGTCGGCAGTCGACAGTCAAGGGTCGTCGGTCGTCAGTCAAGAAGCGAAAGACGTCGACTGACGACGACCGGGCTTCGCACAACATCCAGAATGAGTTCTCCGCCCACCGAGCGAGCGTCCGGTATCGTCCGGTGACCATCGTCGACGCCGGTGCGAAAAAAGCGCTCGAGCTGACGATCGAAGTCCCCGTCGACGACATGGCGAAGCTGACGACCGCGGACGACATCCCCAGCGGTCCGGCGTCGGTCGGCGACCAGCGTCCGTCCATCTGGTCGGCAATCCATCCGCGGTTGCTCGAGCTGATCCATGCGCACCGCTCGACGCTGATTTTCGTGAACAGCCGCCGGCTCGCCGAACGGCTGGCCGGCGCGCTCAACGAACTGGCCGGCGAGACGCTCGTCCGCTCGCACCACGGATCGATTGCCCGGCTGCAGCGCGTGGAGGTCGAGGACCTGCTGAAAGCGGGTGCGCTGCGCGCGCTGGTCGCCACCTCCTCGCTCGAGCTCGGCATCGACATGGGCGCGATTGATCTGGTGATTCAGATCGAAGCGCCGCCATCGGTGGCGAGCGGACTGCAGCGCATCGGCCGTGGCGGTCATCAGGCGAATCGGTCGAGCAAAGGGGTCATCTTTCCGAAGTTTCGGGGCGACCTCGTCGCGTGCGCGGCGGTCGCCAAAGCGATGCACGACGGGGCCGTCGAGGCGAGCCGCTACCCGCGCAATCCGCTTGATATCGTCGCGCAGCAGGTGGTGGCGATGACCGCAATGGACCAATGGGACATCGACCACCTGTTTGCGACCATCCGGTCGGCGGCGCCGTTCGCGGAACTCAGCCGTACGGTGTTCGAAGGCGTCCTCGACATGCTGTCGGGCCGCTACCCGTCCGACGAGTTCGCCGAGCTGAGGCCGCGCATCACGTGGAACCGGATCGCGGGCACCGTGGCGGCGCGCGAGGGCGCCAGGCGCGTGGCCATCGCCAACGGCGGAACGATTCCCGACCGCGGGCTGTACGGCGTCTTTCTCGTCGGCGGCGGTCCCGGCAGCGCGCGCGTCGGCGAGCTCGACGAGGAGATGGTCTTCGAAAGCCGGGTCGGCGAGACATTCGTGCTCGGCGCCTCGTCGTGGCGCATCGAAGCGATCACGCACGACCGCGTGCTCGTGTCCCCGGCGCCCGGCCAGCCGGGAAAGATGCCGTTCTGGAAGGGCGACCGCGCCGGACGTCCGCTCGAGCTCGGGCTGGCGATCGGACGTCTGATGCACGACCTGCTGCGAATGCCCCCGGGCGCGGCCATCAATCGACTCACGCGCGAGCACGACCTCGACGCCCGAGCGGCGGAGAACCTTCTGCAGTATCTCCGCGATCAGATGGCCGCCGCCCACGCGGTGCCGGACGCCAGAACGGTCGTCATCGAGCGCGTACGCGACGAGCTGGGCGACTGGCGGGTCTGTGTGCTCTCGCCTCGCGGCGGCCGCATTCACGCGCCGTGGGCGATGGCGGCGGCCGCGAAGATCCGCGAAGAGACCGGCGTCGACGTCGAGACGCTCTGGGGAGACGACGGGTTCGTGGTGAGATTTCCGGATGTGGACGAGCCGCCCGATACCCGGCTGCTGCTGCCCGATCCGGACGAAGTGCAGGCGCTCGTCGTCCGGCAGCTGGGAGCGACGGCGCTCTTCGCCGCGAAATTCCGCGAGAACGCCGCGCGCTCGCTGCTGCTCCCGAAGCGGCGGCCCGGCATGCGCGCGCCGCTGTGGCAGCAGCGTAAACGCGCCGCCGACCTGCTGGCGGTCGCGTCGCGCTACGGGTCATTTCCGGTGCTCCTCGAAACGTACCGCGAATGCCTGCGGGATTTCTTCGATATGCCGGCGCTCGTCGGCACGCTGGCCGACGTGCGGAGCCGGACCGTACGCGTCGCCCTCGTCGATTCCGAGATCCCGTCGCCGTTTGCGGCGTCTCTTCTCTTCAGCTACGTCGCCAGCTTTCTGTACGACGGCGATGCGCCGCTGGCCGAGCGTCGGGCTCAGGCGCTGGCCGTCGATCAGAGCCAGCTTCGCGATCTGCTCGGCGACGCGGAGCTTCGCGAGCTGCTCGACGCCGAGTCGATTGAAGCCATCGAACAGCAGCTCCAGCGGCTCGATCCGAGATACCGCGTGAAGAGTGCCGACGCGGTTCACGACATGCTGCTGTCCATCGGCGATCTGTCCGAGGACGAGGTGCTCGCGCGTGTCTTCAACATCGCGGGCGCCGAGGGCCTGCAATCACTGGTCGATGCGCGGCGCATCCTGCCGGTCCGCATTGCGGGCCAGCCGCGCTACATCGCAGTGGAGGACGCCGCTCGGTACCGGGATGCGCTTGGCGTACCGCTGCCGGTGGGGATTCCTGAATCGCTGCTCCAGCCGGCGGAGGATCCGCTGAGGAACCTCGTGCTCCGGTACGCGCGAACCCATGCGCCGTTCACGCCGTTCGATGTCGCGTCGCGCTACGGGCTGGCGGACGCGGCCGTGGAGGCGATGCTCATGCGGCTCACCGCAGACGGACGTCTCCTCGATGGCGAGTTCAGGCCTGGCGGCACGGGCCGCGAATGGACCGACGCCGGCGTCTTGCGCATGCTTCGGCGCCGCTCGCTGGCGAAGCTGCGCCACGAGATCGAACCGGTGGATCAGGCGGTGCTCGGCCGGCTCACGACGGCGTGGCAGGGGATCGTCAAGCGGCGGCACGGCGCCGACGCGCTCCTCGATGCCATCGAGCAACTGCAGGGCGCGCCGCTTCCGGCGTCGATTCTCGAGACCGAGGTCCTGCCGGCGCGGATCGAGGGGTACGACTCCGCCGATCTCGATGCGGTGGCAGCAGCGGGTGAAGTCGTGTGGGTCGGCGTCGAGCCGCTCGGCGAGCGGGACGGGCGGATCGCGCTCTATCTGGCCGATCACCTGAACCGGCTGTTGCCTAATCGAGAAGGCGGACCTGATAAGGTCCGCCCTACATCGGAGGCTCGGGACCGCGAGGCCGTGATCCTCGAGTACCTCCAGATCAACGGCGCGTCGTTCTTCGGCCCGCTGCACGCCGCCGCCGGCGACGGTTACCCGGGCGAAACAGTCGACGCGCTGTGGAATCTCGTGTGGAAAGGTCTCGTCACCAACGACACCTTTCATGCCCTTCGCGCCTTCAGCCGCGCACGAGTCCGCCGCCGACACAAACGTCCACACGCGTCGCCGTTTCGGTCGCGGCGGCTGGCGCCGCCCTCCGCGGAAGGACGATGGACGCTGGTATTTCGAGGAAGTCTCAAATCTGAGGTGTCAAGTCTGAATCCGACACACTTGGGACCTGAGATTTCACACTTGCGGGGGGCGCGCGGCACCCAGACTGGCGCAACCAGATGGATGGCCGCCGTCACCCAACAACTGCTCGCGCGTCACGGCGTCCTCACACGCGAGGCGCTGACGATGGAATCGATCCCGGGCGGGTTCTCGAGCGTCTATCCCGTCCTCAAAGCGATGGAAGAGAGCGGCCGACTGCGGCGTGGCTATTTCGTCGCCGGCCTCGGCGCAACCCAGTTCGCGCTGCCGGGCGCGCTCGACCTGCTGCGCGCCCTGCGCGATCGTCACGAGGAGACGGAAATCGCGGTCTTGTCGGCGACCGATCCCGCCAACCCGTACGGCGCCACGCTGAAATGGCCCGCCTTCGCGGCTCCCGCCGCTTCGGCGCGGCAAGCCCACGTCGCTGCTGGCGCCCCTTCGGCGGGGCAAGCCCGCATGATGACGAGCGCTGCGAAGGCCGGCCGTGGTCCCACGCGCACGGTTGGGGCGACGGTGATGCTCGTCAATGGCGCGCTTGCCGCGTATCTGGCCAAAGGCGACCGCCAGCTGCTCGTGTTTCTTGCTGAAGCCGAACCCGAACGGTCGCGGAGCGGCCGCGCGATCGCCCGCGCGCTGATTGAACGGGCGCGAGGCGGGGAGGGTGGAAATGCTGGGCGCGCTGGAAACCCCGGAAACGACGCCGGGCCGCGCGGCATGTTGATCGAGGAGATCGACGGCCAAGTACCTACGTCCCATCCCCTGGCCCCTTACCTGGTCGAGGCAGGCTTTCTGGCAGGAGCGATGGGGTTCCGGGCGACGCTCGGGTCTGGTGGGGGCTGGTAGCCGCCGCGCTCCCCGTTGCGCAGTGGGTTGACGACGAAGGTCGCTTTGTCGCCGGATGGGTGAGCCGCGCGTCAGGCGGACGTCGATCCACCTGACGCACCCAGCGATCCGATGTGTAGAGGCACGACGATTACAGCTTCCCTTTCACCGTCACGCGAACCGTCGACGCCAGCATCTTCCCGCCTTCCTCGTTGTAGGTGACTCGAACGGTGTCGCCGGTCCCAACGAGACCCGTAATGGCCACTCGGCCGCCCGCCGCCCTGGTCGCCGTTCCAGCGCCGGTCCCTTGCACTGTCGTGGCCGCGTTGACCGCGAACGTCCAGTCCTTGCCGCCGCCGCTGATGACCAGCGTATCGACCGTCACCGATTTGACCGTGCCGGTCGCGGTCTTCGCGGCCGGCGCCGCGGGCCTGGCAGCGGACGTCGAGCCGCGGCCGGGCCCGGCCGTCGAGACCGCCCGAATGACCGTCGCATGTGAAGTGCCGTTGGTATCGAGGTACGTCACCACCACGGCGCCGCCCATCTTCACGACGTCGGCGAGTTTGGGGCCGGGCGCCCCGGCCGCCTGAGCCGTGCGCGTCCTCCTGCCCGCACCAGGAGCCTGGACGACGGTCTTGCTGTCCACCATGAATTTCATGTCGCTGGCGCCCACCTTGACCGTCAGTGAGTCCGCCGCCATCGCGGTGACTGTACCTCGCGCCGTCTTGGTCTCGTCGGGCGCCATGGACGCACGGGCGGACCAACCCAGAAGCGAGAACGAAAGCACGCCCGTCAGAACCACTATCCGTTTCATGTCGGCCTCCCTTTCGTGAATGATTCGGAACTTGTGCGCTATCCTAATCCTTTTTTGCGCCGCGCGTCTTTTTCAGTCATCGGGATCCGGCGTCCTGACAGGCGGCCCGAGGGTCGAGGCGCGATCACCAAGTCCTACCGATGCACCCCCGGCGCCTCGTGCCCAGTCCGCGCGACGTACTCAACGTACGACCCGGGGTAGGCGTGCGGCTCGGCATCGGCGCCTGTTTCGCCGCCCAGCTCGAGGACCCGATTGCTCAGACCGCGGAGAAACGCGCGGTCGTGCGACACGAACAGCATCGTGCCGTCGAAGTCACCGAGCGCGTCGAGAAGCATCTCCTTGGTCGCGAGATCGAGGTGGTTGGTCGGTTCGTCGAGGATGAGAAAGTTCGGCGGATCGAGAAGCATCCGGGCGAGCACCAGACGGGTCTTCTCCCCGCCTGACAGCGCGCGAATCTTCTTGTCGATCTCGTCCCCCGAGAACTGAAACGCGCCGGCGAGGCTCTTGAGCACGCCGATCGGCTCCTGCGGAAAATCCTTCCGCAACTGTTCTTCGATCGTCAGGTCGGGATCGAGCAGGTCGAGCGCCTGCTGCGCGAAGTACCCCAACTTCAGGCTCGCGCCCATCCGAATCGCACCGGAATCGGGCGCAACGGCGCCCGCGATCATCTTCAACAGCGTCGACTTCCCCGCGCCGTTCTTGCCCATCACCGCCCAACGCTCGCCTCGCCGGATCGTCAGGTTCAGACAGTCGTGAACGATGCGCCGGCCGTAGGCCTTGGTGACGCACTCGAGCGTGGCGACCTGATCGCCTGACCGCGGCGGGGCACGAAAATCGAACTTCACGACGCGGCGCTTTTTCGGCAGCTCGATCTTCTCAATCTTCTCGAGCGCCTTCACGCGGCTCTGTACCTGCGCCGCCTTGGCCGCGTGCGCCGCGAAGCGGTCGATGAACCGCTGCTCCTTCGCGAGCATGGCCTGCTGCCGCGCGTAGGCCGCTTCGCGGTTCGCCTCGCGCAGGGCGCGCTCGCGCTCGTAGAAATCGTAATTCCCGGAATAGCTGATGATCTCGCCCCCGTCGATCTCCGCGATCTTCGTCACGGCCCGGTTCATGAACTCGCGGTCGTGGGAGGTCATCAGCAGCGCGCCGGTCCGCGACTTCAGGAACGCTTCCAGCCAGATGATCGACTCGATGTCGAGGTGATTGGTCGGCTCGTCCATCAGCAGGACGTCGGGCTCGCCGAGGAGCACCCGCGCCATGGCGACGCGCATCTTCCACCCGCCCGACAGCGCCCCCACATCACCATCGATCCGGTCGTCGTCGAACCCGAGGCCGAGCAGGATCTCACGCGTCCGGTTCTCGAGGGCGTAGCCGCCGAGATGTTCGTACTCCTCCTGCACTTCGCCGAACGTGGCGAGAATGTGATCCATCTCGCCGGCGCGAGCGGGATCCGCCATCGCGACATTCAGGTCTTCGAGCTCGTGGTGCAGCGACCCAAGCCGCCCGCTGCCGGCGATCGCTTCGTCCAGCACGGAGCGGCCCGACATCTCCTCGACGTCCTGCCGGAAGTAGCCGATCGTGAGCTTCTTCGGGACCGACACCTCGCCCTCGTCCGCCGTCTCCTCGCCGACGATCATGCGAAACATCGTCGTCTTTCCGGAGCCGTTGGGGCCGACGAGGCCGACTTTCTCCCCTGGATTGAGCTGGAAGGACGCGTCGACGAACAGGAGCTGGCGGCCGTACTGCTTGCTGATGCGGGAGAACGAGATCACTTCCGATCGATTGTATCCCGCGTCCAGAACCGATCGAACAACTGAAGGTGCGTCTGCGTCTGATACCCGTTCACGACGAGTGCGGCGCCGTTGTCGACCCAGCTCGCGCGAAAGAAAATGCGACGCGGCATTTGGAAACAGACGGCAACCCGCCCTTCGCCCGTGGACGTGTCGAGAATCCAGATCGCGTCGTGGTTGCGGCGATCGGGCAGCGGCAGGCTGATGCGCGTCCCTCCGGGACTGAAGAGCGGCAAGGAGAGTGTGCCGCCGCCCGCCAGGCGCTTGTTCCAGAGGAGCGCGCTGCGCTCCACGTCGAGCAGACGAATGCCGCCGCTGCCCGGAAGAGACGATGCGAGTGCCCGCCCAGCCGATTGGCGTCTACATTCCCGACGCCATGTGGAACCAGAACGATCTCGCGACCGCGTTCGATAGCGCGAAAACGGATTGGAATAATGCCCTGGCAGGAACGGGAGTGAGCTTTCAAAGAACAGCCACTGACTGTGCCGCGTCGGGTGGTGCTTGTATCCAGTTGACTGAAGATTACGACGGGGGCGGCTGTGCAGATTTTCAGTCCACGTTCTAGATGGTCAGGGCGTGTTCACTACTTCGACTCAGCTCCGGCTACCCACTGCGCCCGCTGACAGGGATTGGCGTACTCGCCCGCCGAACAATCTTCGCAGGACCATGGCTCACGAACTCGGTCATGCGGTGGGCCTTAAGCATCCGACTTGTGCCATAGCCGATGCCATCATGGCGCCTCTCCCCCAGGGCACGATATGCAACAATTACACGCCCCCGATTCTGGGTCCGACAGCGAACGACATTCTCCCGACGACGAGCTCGACGTACGGCGACCACATGCAGAAATGGTGCAACTTCTAGGTCCAAACCGAGATCGGGATGAGGCTTGA